>DASSOO010000400.1:0-9382 GCA_035700455.1 Gammaproteobacteria bacterium | reverse complement strand
AAAGCTTCGGCACCAGCAGCAGCCACGTGCGTGAAAAAGACGGCCTGTGGGCAGTGCTTTTCTGGCTCAACCTGATCGCCGCCGGTAGCAAATCAGCCGGCGAACTGCTGCGGGAACATTGGCGCCGCTACGGGCGTAACTTCTTCCAACGCCACGACTATTATCTTGAGCGGCGCGGACGCGGCGACGACGTCATCGCTTCGTTGACCGAGCGCCTGCCGACGCTCGTGGGTCAGCGCTTCAACGGCCTCGACGTAATCCATGCCGATGATTTTGCCTATACGGACCCTGTCGACGGCAGCCAAAGTGCGCACCAGGGCATACGCGTCGAATTCGGCGGCGGCGAGCGCGTCGTGTATCGCCTGTCGGGCACCGGCACCACCGGCGCCACGCTGCGCGTCTACCTCGAACGCTACGACGCCGGCGGCAGCGACGGCGATGCGGGGCCGGCCCTGGCGGACCTCGCCGCAGTTTCGCGCGAAATCGCGCAACTCAAGAAAATTGCCGGTCTCGATGCGCCGACGATGATTACTTAGAAGTAGCTAGGACTGAGTGCCTAGGACTGAGCAAAGAATTTCTGCGTCTTCTCACTCAGTCCTAGGCACTTAGTAGAATCTCCTGCTCAACCCCATCTGGTCGAGCACTGTCGTCGCGATTTCTTCGATCGACGAATGGGTCGTGTCGAGAAACGGCAGGCTGTATTTGCGGAACAGCGTTTCCGCTTCCCGAATCTCATAGCGCACCTGCTCCTCCGACGCGTAGCGGCTGTCCGGACGGCGTTCGCTGCGGATGTTGTGCAGCCGTTCGGGTTTGATGCTGAGGCCGTAAAGCTTGGGGCGGTGTGCAAGCAACGCGTCGGGCAGCGTTTCGCGGCCGAGCTCTTCGTCGGTCAGCGGGTAGTTGGCCGCATAGATCCCGTACTGCAGCGCCAGGTAAAGGCATGTCGGCGTCTTGCCCGAACGCGACACGCCGACCAGCACGACGTCGGATTCGCCGTAGTTGCGTGTCGTCACGCCGTCGTCATTGGCGAGCGCGAAATTCATCGCATCGATGCGCGCCGTGTACACCGCCTCGTTCACGACGCCGTGAGCCTTCCCCGCGGTATGGGTTGATTTGAGACCCAATTCCTGCTCGAGCGGCCCAATGAACGTCGCGAAGAAATCGAGCACCAGCGCGTCGGCGCGGTTCAGCACCGCCAGGATCGATTCGTCGACCATGGTGCTGAAAACGACCGGCCGCGCGCCCTCCTCCTGGCCGGTCCTGTTAATGCGCTCGACCGCCGCGTTCGCCTTGTCAATAGTGGAGATAAATGGCAGAGTAACTTGCCTGAAATTCAGGCCGTCGAACTGCGTAATCAGGCTGTGCCCAAGGGTTTCGGCGGTAATGCCGGTTCGATCGGAGACAAAAAATACAGTGCGCTGTACGGTCATCGGCGATCTGCCCGGTGCGGTTTGCGTGGCCGCCACTATACCAAGGATTTCTGACTCAAATGGACAGCTACGTTCTCGGCTTTGAAGCCATCGGCAAGGACGACATCGATAAAGTTGGCGGCAAGAACGCTTCGCTCGGCGAAATGACCGCCCATCTGCAACAGCTTGGGGTCACCGTCCCCGGCGGATTTGCGACCACTGCCACCGCCTACCGCGAATTTCTCGCTCACGAAGGCCTCGATAAGCGCATCGCCGACGCGCTTGCCGACCTCGACGTTGACGATATCAACGCACTGACCGGCACCGGACGGCAGATCCGCGAATGGATCGTGGCAACGCCGTTTCCGGCCGCGCTCGAAGACGCCATCGAGTCCGGTTACCGGCAACTGGCGAACGGCGCCGGCGATGAGACTTCGGTCGCGGTGCGTTCGTCGGCGACCGCCGAGGACCTGCCGGAAGCCTCGTTCGCCGGTCAGCAGGAAACCTTCCTCAATGTGCGCGGGCTCGACAACGTCAAGCTCGCGGTCAAGGAAGTGTTCGCGTCGCTGTTCAACGACCGCGCGATTTCCTACCGCGTGCACCACGGCTTCGACCACAGCCAGATCGCGCTGTCGGCCGGCATCCAGCTGATGGCGCGCAGCGATCTCGGCGCGAGCGGCGTGATGTTCACGATGGATACCGAGTCGGGGTTCCGGGATGTCGTGTTCATCACCGCGTCCTATGGCCTCGGCGAAACTGTCGTGCAGGGCGCGGTCAATCCCGACGAGTTCTACGTCTACAAGCCTGCGCTCGCGGCCGGCAAATCCGCGATCGTGCGCCGCCAGCGCGGCACCAAGGAAATCAAGATGATCTACTCGGGTGCGGACGGCCACGGCAAGTCCGTCAAGACCGTGCCCGTGGACAAAGCCGATCAGTTGCGCTTCTGCCTGAGCGATGCCGACGTCGAATCGCTGGCGCGCCAGGCAGTCATCATCGAAAAGCACTACGGCCGGCCAATGGACATCGAGTGGGCGCGCGATGGCGCGACCGGCAAGCTGTATATCCTGCAGGCACGCCCGGAAACGGTACAAAGCCGCCAGGGCCAGGTTATCGAACGGTATCGCCTGAAGGAAAAGGGCCAGGTCGTAGCGACCGGACGCAGCATCGGCCAACGCATCGGTGCAGGCTCGGCGCGCGTCGTCAAGAACGTCGAATCGATGAACGTCGTCAAGCCCGGCGACGTGCTGGTCACCGACATGACCGATCCCGACTGGGAGCCGGTGATGAAGCGTGCCGCGGCGATCGTCACCAACCGCGGGGGGCGCACCTGCCATGCGGCGATCATCGCGCGCGAGCTCGGCATTCCGGCGGTCGTCGGCTGCGGCGACGCGACCAGCGCGATCGAAAACGGCGCCGAGGTGACCGTCTCCTGTGCCGAAGGCGACACCGGCTACATCTACGCCGGCAAGCTCGAGTTCGAACGCAGCGAAACCAGCCTCGACAAGATGCCCGAGGCACCGCTCAAGATCATGATGAATGTCGGCAACCCCGATCGCGCGTTCGCATTCGCAAGCCTGCCCCACCGCGGCGTCGGCCTGGCGCGGCTTGAATTCATCATCAACAACATGATCGGCGTGCACCCGAAGGCGTTGTTCGATTTCGACAAGCTCGAACCGGAGCTTAAGGCCAAAATCGGCGAACGCATAGCGGGCTATGCAGACCCGGTCAGCTTCTATGTCGAGCGTCTCGCCGAAGGTATCGCGACGATCGCAGCGGCGTTCGCGCCGCAACCGGTCATCGTGCGCCTGTCGGATTTCAAATCCAACGAGTACGCAAACCTGCTCGGCGGCAGCCTGTACGAGCCGCACGAAGAAAACCCGATGCTGGGCTTTCGCGGTGCGTCGCGCTACATCGCCGACCAATTCCGCGACTGCTTCGAGTTGGAATGCCGCGCGCTCAAAAAAGTGCGCGAAGACATGGGCCTGACGAACGTGCAGATCATGGTGCCGTTCGTACGCACCGTGGCGGAAGCGAAACAGGTCAGCGAAGTCCTCGCGGCCAACGGCCACAAGCGTGGCGAAAACGAATTGAAGCTCATCATGATGTGTGAGCTGCCGTCGAACGCGCTGCTCGCCGACCAGTTCCTCGAATACTTCGACGGCTTCTCGATCGGCTCCAACGACATGACGCAGTTGACGCTCGGCCTCGACCGCGACTCCGGCGTTATCGCGCACCTGTTCGACGAACGTAACGACGCTGTCAAAGTAATGCTGCACCTCGCAATCCAGGCCTGCCGCAAGGCCGGCAAATACATCGGTATCTGCGGCCAGGGCCCGTCGGATCACCCCGACCTCGCCCGCTGGCTGCTCGACGAAGGCATTGAAAGCGTCTCGCTCAACCCGGATACCGTCGTCGATACCTGGTTGTATCTCGCGGGCAAGGCGCCGGCACCTGGACAATGAGCATGACGTTTCACGACACAATCGAGACGCACTTTCCGACGCGCGTCATGCAGCGCCGGCACGAAAGTGTAGCGGACTTGAATACCGCGCTCTTTCAGGTGATCGACGGCCTGCGGCAGCGCTACGCCGACAGCGCCGAAAATGCCGTCAACACCGGCCAGGTTTCGACACAGGGCGGTTACCAGACTTCGACGCGAATGAATTTCCTGCAGAGGACGGAACCCGCGGTCACTGCATTTCGCGACCAGGTCCTCATGCCGGCGGTCAAAAGTTACTTTGAAGAAGTATTCGGCGACGCGGCGGTCAGGCTCAAGTACTGGACGATGGGCTGGTCCAACATGCTGCGCGAAGGCGACTGGCAGGGCCCGCACATGCACCCGACGCCCTACAACCTTGCAAGCGGTGTCTACTACGTCAAGCTGCCGCCCGACAAACCGCCGCCGCAAGGCTGCATAGAATTCATCAGCCCGCACCCGATCTCCGCGCATCACGGCGATGTAACGACGCGCCGTATCGTGCCGCACGAGGGTGAGCTGCTGTTATTTCCGCCGTATTACATGCACTACGTGCATCCGTTCAAAGGCCCGGGCGAACGAGCGATCATTTCGTTCGACGTGATTAAGCATCCGTTGGACGTGACATTCACGTTTTAAGCTTTACCGCCCGCGGCCGCGAAAAACAGCAAATACTTACGCCAACTTTCCGTGGCACTGCTTGTATTTCAATCCTGACCCGCAGGGGCACGGCTCGTTACGGCCGACTTTGCGCTCGCTGCGCACGTAGGTCGTTACCTGCTGCACTGCTTCGGCCTCGCCGCCACCGGTGGCGCTGGCCGCCTCCGCATGCTCGTATTTCATCTTCTGCGCCCGGCGGCGCTGCTGTTCGACGGCTTCCACGTCTTCGCTCGCAACGCGCACCTTGCTCAGGATCGAAATCGTTTCGTATTTGATGCGATCGAGCATGGCGGCGAACATCTCGAACGCTTCGCGCTTGTAAGCCTGTTTCGGGTCGACCTGTGCGTAACCGCGCAGATGGATGCCCTGGCGCAGGTAATCGAGCGCGCTGAGGTGCTCCTTCCAGTGCTGGTCGAGAATCTGCAGCATGATCTGCTGTTCGAACCGGCGCATCGCCGGCGCGCCGACCGCCGCTTCCTTGCGCTCGTAGGCCTGCTCGACTTCCGTCAGAATCCGCTCGCGCAATATCTCCTCGTGCAGCATGTGGTCTTCTTCCAGCCACTGCACGACGTCGAGATTGATATCCAGTTCGCGCGGCAGCGCCTCGGTGAGACCCTTCGGGTCCCACTGCTCCTCCAGGCTGCCCGGCGGAATGTATTCGCTGATGATGCTGTTGACGACGTCTTCGCGAATCGCCTTGATCGTGTCGGAAACGTCTTCGGCCGCCATCAGCTCGTCGCGCTGCTGGTAGATCACCTTGCGCTGATCGTTGGCGACGTCGTCGTATTCAAGTAACTGCTTGCGGATGTCGAAGTTGTGCGCCTCGACCTTGCGCTGCGCGTTCTCGATCGCCTTCGTGACCCACGGGTGCTCGATCGACTCGCCTTCCTGCATGCCGAAGCGCTGCATCAGCGACTTGACGCGGTCGGACGCAAAAATGCGCATCAGGTTGTCTTCGAGCGAAAGGTAGAAACGGCTCGAACCTGGGTCGCCCTGGCGGCCGGAACGGCCGCGGAGCTGGTTGTCGATGCGCCGCGACTCGTGGCGCTCGGTCCCGACGATGTGCAGACCGCCGGCCTCAAGCACCTGCTCGTGGCGCTTTTGCCATTCGGCACGCAGTTGAGGCTCGCGCGCCGCGCGTTCTTCCTCCGGCACCTGTGCCAGTTCGGCTTCAAGGCTGCCGCCAAGCACGATGTCGGTACCGCGGCCGGCCATGTTGGTCGCGATCGTGACTTTGCCGGGGCGGCCGGCCTGCGCGACGATCTCCGCCTCGCGCGCGTGCTGTTTTGCGTTCAGCACGTCGTGCGGGACCTTGCGCTTCTGCAGCAGGGCCGACAGGTACTCCGATGTTTCGATCGATGTCGTGCCGACCAGCACCGGCTGGCCGCGCTCGTGGCAGTCGCGTATGTCCTCGATGATCGCCTCGAACTTGTCCTTGACCGACAGGTACACCTGGTCCGGCCGGTCGTCGCGGATCATCGGCTTGTGCGTCGGGATGACAACCACTTCCAGCCCGTAGATCGACTCGAATTCGTAGGCTTCCGTGTCGGCCGTACCGGTCATGCCGGCCAGCTTGTCGTACATGCGGAAGTAGTTCTGGAACGTGATCGACGCCAGCGTCTGGTTCTCAGCCTGAATCTTGACGCCTTCCTTCGCTTCGACTGCCTGGTGCAGACCTTCGGACCAGCGGCGGCCCGGCATCGTGCGCCCGGTGAACTCGTCGACGATGACGACCTCGCCGTCCTTGACTATGTAGTCGACCTCGCGCTTGAACAGCGCATGGGCCCGCAGCGCCGCGCTGATGTTGTGCATCAGAGCAATGTTGGCAGCGTCGTAGAGGCTGTCGCCGGCGTCGAGCAGGCCGTTGTCGACAAGCAGCCGCTCGACCTTCTGGTGGCCGTCTTCGGTGAGATACGCCTGCTTGGCCTTTTCGTCGACCGAATAGTCGCCCGGCCCGTCCTCCTCCTTCTGCACCGTCAGGCGCGGAATCAGCCGGTCGATCTTGATGTAGAGCTCTGTGTTATCGTCGGTCGCGCCTGAAATGATCAGCGGCGTGCGCGCCTCGTCGATCAGGATTGAGTCGACCTCGTCGACGATCGCGTAATGAAGCCCGCGCTGCACCCGGTCGGCGGCGCTGAATGCCATGTTGTCGCGCAGGTAATCGAAACCGAACTCGTTGTTGGTGCCGTAAGTGATGTCGGCGGCGTACGCTTCGCGCTTCTGCGTCTGGTCCTGCTGCGTCAGGATCACGCCGACAGTCATACCGAGCATTTCGTAAACCGGCCGCATCCAGTTTGCGTCGCGGCTCGCCAGGTAGTCGTTGACGGTAACGACGTGCACGCCCTTGCCGGGGATCGCGTTCAGGTAGACCGCGAGCGTCGCCATCAGCGTCTTGCCTTCGCCGGTACGCATTTCGGCGATCTTGCCGTCGTGCAGCACCATGCCGCCGATCAACTGCACATCGAAATGGCGCATGCCGAGTTTTCGCTTGGCCGCCTCACGCACGGCCGCGAATGCCTCCGGCAGCAGCTTGTCGAGGCTTTCGCCGGCGGCATGGCGTTCGCGGAATTCAGCCGTCTTCGCGGCAAGTTCCGCGTCGCTCAGCGCCTCGAATTCGGGCTCCAGCGCATTAATGCGCGCGACCTGGCGCCCCAGCGAACGCACGACGCGCTCGTTGCGGCTGCCGAAAAGTTTCTTGACTACGCTTGCTACCATGCCGATACCAACTTTGAACCTCCAGGAGCGCCGCCGCGATGCAGCGGCAGACCATCTGCCGCGATTCTTCGGGCACAAGAGATCGCGGCTGAAGCCGCTCCTGCAATAGCGTGTAAACCGGTGAAAAGAGGAAAAACCGGCGTCAGTTGCCGCCGCGGACGAACTTCAGCGGATTGATCTCTCGCCCATGATACAGCACTTCCAAATGCACGTGGGGCCCGGTGGAGTGACCGGTGGAACCCATCAGCGAAATCACCTGGCCCTTGGCGACGGTCTGTCCCACCTTGACGAGAATTTTCTCGTTGTGGCCGTAGCGCGTCGCGTAACCGCTGCCGTCGTCAATCTCGACCAGGTTGCCGTAGCCGAACCACGGTCCTGCCCAGGTGACGACGCCCGCGGCTACGGCGTGCACGGGGCTGCCGAGCTTTCCGGCAAAGTCGATGCCGGGATGAAATCCCATTCGACCGGTAATTGGATCGACGCGGCGACCGAAGTACGACGAAATCCAACCGCCCTTGACCGGCCGCCCCGAAGGCTGCATCTCCTGGTGAAGATTGCGGTGCATCAGAATGTTTTCAAGCGCATTGAGCTGCTGCTGGTGGGTGCGAATGGTGTCCGACACGCGGCTCAGTTCGTCCAACAGATTGCCGGGACTGACATCCTGGCGCGGCAAGTCGATTTCGGGGCCGCCTTCGGCCGGCACCGAATCGAAACTGAATTCCTTCGGATCGAGATCCGCCATCTTGACCAGTTGCTGTCCGAGCGCGTCGAGTCGGATAATGTGCGCCTGAATCAGCCCGAGCCGACTCGACAATGCATTGATATTGGCTTCCGCTTGCGCCTTGGCGGAATCGACCGCATGCTTTTCCGTCGCGAGGCGCTGTTTCCAGACGCTGACCTGCGTAATTGGCGCCGTCTGGAGAAGTTTATGCGCACTGAAAAATCCCGCGGCAAATACCGCGACGGCAAAAATCAGCAACAGCAGAGAAACGGGAAAAATGACGCGAACATCGGCTGCATTGAGCTGCAACCGTCGGCCGGCGCGGGATATGAAGATGATGTTCATCGCGCGAGCGGGAAGCCGCGGGCCGCATGGGCTGCCCGAACCGGGACGAATGGCGCCGTGATGAATTCAACGTCCTCCACTTCCCACCCTCTTTTGCAGGCGCCCGGTTCGCGCCTCGAACATCTTGTGCGCCGCGCTGCGGCACTGGACCGGCTGACACGTGCATTAAAGCAACTGTTGTCGCCTGCGCTCGCCGCACATTGCCGCGGCATCGCCTATGACAGCGGCTGCCTGACGGTTTTTGTCGACAGCCCCGCCTGGACCGCCCGGCTGCGCTTCCACCAGCGCACAATCAAGGACGGCCTTGAAGCGCGCTGCAATACCGCGGTGCGGCGGCTTCGCGTCAAGGTCGCACCCAGTGCGGCCCCGCCATCCATTGCGTCGCGGAAAACCCCGCCGCTGACCGCCGAAACCCGCGATCTTCTGCAGGCGACGGCCAACGCCATCGAAGACCCCGAACTGGCCGCGTCGCTGCGGCGGCTGGGCCGCGAGGATTAGTCACGACTGACTGACCCCTCACCCTGAGCCTTCTTAGCCCTGTTCTTAGCCCCTCTCCCGAGGGGAGAGGGATATCCTCGATGACTCCCTCTCTCGGAGGGGAGGGAAGAATTTCTTGCTCTGGTCCCGAACCCCGAATCCCGAGCCCCGAATCCCGTTCTTAATCCGAATACACCGGCGCCATGTACGAAATCGGCGCCTTGCTGACATCTGTAAACGTCACTTCTTCCCACGCGCTCTTGTCGGCGAGCAACGCGCGCAGGATTGCGTTGTTGAGCCCGTGGCCCGACTTGTACGCGCTGAACGAGCCGATAAGGCTGTGACCGAGCAGGTACAGGTCGCCGATCGCGTCGAGCACCTTGTGCTTGACGAACTCGTTGTCGTAGCGCAGGCCCTCGGAGTTGAGCACGCGCGTCTCGTCGAGCACGATCGCGTTGTGCAGGCTGCCGCCGAGGGCGAGACCGGCCTCGCGCATCGCCTCGACGTCCTGCATGAAGCCGAACGTGCGCGCGCGCGCCACTTCCTTCACGTAGGAATGCTCGGCGAAGTCGACGATGA
>DASSOO010000399.1:0-8441 GCA_035700455.1 Gammaproteobacteria bacterium | reverse complement strand
GAAGTTGGAAGATGAAACGTCGCCTTCCGCTTGTATCTGAGGTGCCTCGTCCTGGAAGGCCGCGCTTTCACAGAGCCCCGGACCCATGTCATGGCGTTTCAGATCCGAGAACATGCGAACGCGGATGCCGCCGTCGGGATTCAATTCGAAGGCAGGGAGATTCTGGCTCAGATCGACCTGGTAGTAAGGAGAAAGCGGAGCGGTAGATGCCGGAGCCACGGAAAAGGCTTCCGGTGTAGAAGCGCCAGTGTCCAGCGGGCAAACCTGGCCCGGATCGCATGTGGTCTTCGGCGGAAGCAGATTGGGTGGAAGCTTGTAAGCCAGGAACCGGGTAGTGGTATCCAGGTACGGGCGATGGCAATCGGCACAACCGACAGATTGAAATAATTGAAATCCGGCCTCGGCTTGCGCGTCACGCGGCGTCTCCACCGGCGTCGGCTGCGTAGTCAAAAAGATCTCCAGTGCCGACATTTGACCGACCGTCAACTCGTTGTTTATTCCATCGCCGTCCGGATCCGGCTGGACCGATATTCCGTAAAGGGTACGCGTTACGTAATTTTCCTCGGGCTGCATGCCAACGTGAAATTGAAACGCGTCCTCATCGAAGGCGCGTACGGTAGAGAATGAACCTTTGCGGCCAAAAGGCCGCACCACCAGGTCGGCGTTCACCCCGCGAACGTTCGAAGTATCGCAAAAGACCGACGCAGTCGTGTCGTCCTGAGTAGACTCCTTTCCGGTGCACGTAATGGAACCGAAGTCTACCCCCTTGGCGACTAATTCCACCGGGTGCCCTACCTCGGTTGTCATGGCTTCCTGCTTCAGCGCCTGAAGGTCAGCGGTCATTTCTTCGCCCACGAGCTGAACGCCGCCATCGCCGAAGAGATCGGGTGAATTCGCCAGCCGTCCGTTGTACGAGGCGGACCCGACATCTGCGTCGTCGTGAACGTCGATGCTCGTAGGCATAATGATGTCCGTGGCTATCAAGCCGGCATGACCCCCGACGCCGTAGGTGAACGGCGCGACGCTGGAACTGGCCTGGAAGTGACACTCCATACAAGTTTGGGCGCCTTCCCCGTTCACACGAAGGAACGTTCCGTTGTTTTGGAGCGTCGGCCGGCCTGCGTCGCCGGTATGTTTCGTCGGGTCGGCGAAGTTTTCGCCGGGGCCATCGCCGAAGCCGTCTACCTTACGAAACGCCGTGGAAAAAACTTCCAGCCCGGCGAGGCGCAAATAAGCCAGGCTGTCATCGGGTATCTCGGTTTGGGTGATGCTCTTTGCAGGCTCGGCCAGTGTAGGGCCTTCGTTAAGCAGATAAGGCGAGGCCGCGATTGCCGGTATCGAAACCAGCCCCGCCATAAAGAGCCCAGCCAATAGAGCACGTTTAGTTGAATCTTCCCCTGCCGGTCGCTTGTTCATATAGGATCCCTCGCTTATTGCCTTTGCGCAGCGCTGCCGCCCACGCCACTCAGGCTTTTCCAAGAGTATGTAAAGTCTAGTGGAGGAATCTAGATGTAACAAGGTTAAATAATCCTTGTTTTGCTTGTAATTGGGATAAAACGAGTCTTTGTGGGCTCGCCCGGAACCGCAGATTTCTGCTGCGCCATTTCTCTACCAATCGAACAGTCGACCGCCTGAGAGAGCAGTCCGCCGATTCCCTGGCGTAGCTGATCGGACTTGCCCTACACTCGCCTGAACTGCGTCACGAGGATCCGCTCATGCGTCGCCTGCTCTGGACCCTGGCCCTGCTGTTTTTCTCCGCGCTCTGTCTGGCTGCCGGCAGGCCGCCGCTGCTGCTGCAGACGCCGACCCTTTCGAAATCCCGGATCGCTTTCGCCTACGGCGGCGACATCTGGATCGTGAGCCGCAACGGTGGCGCGGCCGAGCCTCTCGTGACCGGACCCGCGAACGCCGAGAACCCGATGTTCTCGCCGGACGGGCGCCTGGTTGCGTACAGCGCCGACGTCGACGGCAATCTCGATGTCTACGTCGTTCCGGCAGCCGGCGGGCAGCCGCAGCGGCTGACGTATCACCCGGACGACGACCTCGTCGAAGGCTGGACGCCGGACGGCAAAGCCGTGCTGTTCGAGTCGCACCGCGACAGCGCCAATGACTCCGACAAGCTGTTTACGGTGCCGCTCAGCGGCGGCTTGCCGCACGAGCTGCCGCTGCCGATGGCCGAACAGGGTGCGTATTCGCCCGACGGCACACACCTGGCCTACAACCCGATCTTTCAGTGGGAGCCGGACTGGCGCAAGTATCGCGGCGGGCAGACGACACAGATCTGGATCGCGCGCCTGTCGGATTCGAGCGTGGTGAAGGTGCCGCGCGACAACTCCAACGACAGCAACCCGATGTGGGTCGGCGACACGGTGTACTTCCTGTCGGATCGTAACGGTCCGGACACGCTGTTCGCCTACGACACGAAGACGGGCAAGGTGACGCAGCTCATCGAAAACAAGGGCTTCAACATCGATTCGGCTTCGGCCGGCCCCGGCGCGATCGTTTACTCGCAAATGGGCGCGCTGCACCTGTACGACCTCGCGACGCACAAGACGACGCAGGTGCACGTCACCGTCGCCGGCGAGTTGCCGCAGACGCGGCCGCGCTTCAAAAACGTCGCCAAGGAAATTCTCAACGCCGGCATTTCGGCGACCGGCCAGCGCGCGGTGTTCGAGGCGCACGGCGAGATTCTGACGGTGCCGGCCGAGAAGGGCGACGTGCGCGACATCACCAACACCCCGGGCGCCGCGGAACGCGATCCGGCCTGGTCGCCGGACGGCAAGTGGATTGCGTACTTCTCGGACGCTTCCGGTGAATACGCACTGTACATCCGTGACCAGAAGGGCCTGAAACCGCCGCGCCGAATCGATCTCGGCCAGCCGCCGTCGTTTTTCTATTCGCCACGCTGGTCGCCGGACGGCAAGAGGATCGCCTACAGCGACAAGCGGCTGAATCTCTGGTATGTCGACGTAGACAGCGATCATCCGAAACCGGTGAAAGTCGATACCGATCTGTTCGACACGCCGCTGCACGAGTTCGACCAGGTGTGGTCGCCGGACGGGCGCTGGCTCGCCTACACCAAGCAGTTGCCGAATCATTTGCGCGCGGTGTTCGTCTACTCGCTCGCGACGCACAAGGCCATGCAGGTGACGGACGGCATGAGCGACTGCCTCTATCCGAACTTCGACGCCAGCGGCAAGTATCTGTACTTCACGTCGAGCACCGACATGGGCCTGACCACCGGCTGGCTCGACATGACCAGCCAGGCGCATCCAGTGACGCGCAGCGTCTACGTCGCGGTGTTGCGCAAGGGGCTGCCGTCGCCGCTGCCGCCGCAGAGTGATGAAGAAAAGGCCAAGAGCAACAAGGCGGACGAGGACGACGACAAGTCGAAGAAACCGGTACACGTGCGCATCGACTTTGATGGCATCCTTGAGCGCACGCTGCCGCTGCCGATCACGCCGGCGAACTACATCGGCATGACTGCGGGCAAGGAAGGAGAACTCTATCTTCTCGAAGCACAGCAAGTGCCGAATCCGGAAGCCGAGCACATCAGCGCCAAGGTCGAACGCTTCGACCTCAAGTCACGCAAGACCGAGAAACTGGTCGACAGCGTGGACAACTTCGCGCTGTCCGCCGACGGCAGCAAGATGCTCTTCAGCCAGGGCCACAACTGGTTCATCGCCAAGAGCGACGCGCCGCCGAAAGACGGCGAGGGCAAGCTCGACCTTAGCGGCATGCAGGTTCGCGAGGTGCCGCGTGAGGCGTGGGCGCAGATGTATCACGAGGTCTGGCGCATTGAGCGCGACTTCTTCTACGACCCGCACTACCATGGCTACGACATCGGCGCGGCGGAAAAGCGCTTTGCCGTCTATCTGCCCGGTATCGCCAGCCGCGAGGATTTGAACTTCCTGTTCCGCAAGATGCTGGCCTACATGTCGGTCGGACACATGTTCGTGCGCGGCGGCCAGGAGCCGGACCAGCCGAAGGTGAACGTGGGGCTTCTGGGCGCCGATTTCGCGATCGAGCACGGCCGCTACCGGTTCACGAAAATCTACAGCGGCGAGAACTGGACGCCGGACGTGCACGGCCCGCTTGCCCAGCCGGGCGTCGACGTGAAGGCCGGAGAATACCTGCTGGCCGTCAACGGCCGCGAACTGCGCGCGCCGGAAAGCGCGTACAGGCCGTTTCTGAACACGGCCGGCAAGCAGGTCGTGCTGACGGTCGGTCCGAACCCGGACATGAAGGGTTCACGGCAGGTGACCGTCGTGCCGCTCGAAAGTGACTTCAAGTTGCGTCATCTTGCGTGGATCAAGCACAACATGCAGTTGGTCGACAAGCTGAGCCATGGCAAGCTCGCCTACGTGCACCTGCCCGATACGGCGGTCGGCGGCTTCACCAACTTCAACCGCTACTTCTTTGCGCAGGTTGGCAAGCAGGGCGCGGTGATCGACGAGCGCTACAACCACGGCGGCCAGCTCGCCGACTACATCATCGACTACCTGCGCCGGCCGGCGATGAGCCAGGTCATCACCCGCGAAGGCAAGACCTATCTTGAGCCGACCCAGTCGATCTTCGGGCCGAAAGCGATGATCATCAACCAGTTCTCCGGTTCCGGCGGCGACGCGATGCCGTGGTATTTCCGCAAGGCCAACATCGGCCCGCTGGTCGGCGTGCGCACCTGGGGCGGCCTGGTCGGCATCGGTGGCTATCCGGTACTGATGGACGGCGGGCGCATTACCGCGCCGCGTTGGGCGATCTCCGGCTTAAACGGCCACTGGGAAGTCGAGAATCATGGGATCAAGCCCGACGTGCGCGTCTGGCAGGATCCGAAGCTGGTGCGCCAAGGCCACGATCCGCAGCTTGAAAAGACGGTGGAGATTTTGATGCAGCAGTTGCGCGAGCACCCGCAGCCGAAATACAAGCAGCCGCCGTACCCGGATTACCATCCGACGCTGCCGCCTCCGCGCTGAAGGACAACTGAACGCAAGTTCCCCCGCTCCCCTTTGCTCGCGCAAGGGGGAGCAGGCGGGCCTTTACTTGACCAGCAGCGCCATAAAATCGGCGACGGCCATTGACGACAGCTTTTCCGGGTTTTCCGCGAGCGCGGTCAACTGCCCGATCTGTTCGGCCGGAAGCTGCGTCGCCAGGTTGCGCGCGAATTTTTCCTTGAGCACCGGGATGCCTTCGGCGCGACGCTTGCGGTGGCCGATCGGGTAATCGACGGCGACCCGCTCGGTCTTTGAGCCGTCGTTGAAGAACACCTGTACGGCGTTGCCGATATAGCGCTTGTCGGCGTCGTAGTAGTCTTTCGTAAACGGCTCGTGCTCGCGCACTTCCATTTTCGCGCGCAGCGCGTCGATGTGCGGATCGGCGGCGACATTGTCCTCGTAATCCTCAGCCGTCAGGCGGCCGAAGATCAACGGGATCGCGGTCATGTACTGGATGCAGTGGTCGCGATCGGCGGGATTCGCGAGCGGGCCGGTCTTGTCGATGATGCGCACGCCCGGTTCCTGGGTTTCAATCACGATTTTCTCGATGTCGTCGAGCCGGTCTTTCACCTGCGGGTGCAGCGTCATGGCCGCTTCGACCGCGGTTTGCGCGTGAAACTCGGCCGGGAACGAAATCTTGATGAGCACGTTTTCCATCACGTAGCTGTCGAGGTCGCGTGCGAGCTTGATCGGCTGGCCCTTGAACAGCACGTCCTGGAAACCCCAGTTCTTCGCGGTCAGCGCCGACGGGTAGCCCATTTCGTTTCTGAGCGCCATCAGCGCCAGCGTGACCGCGCGCCGTGTCGCGTCGCCGGCTGCCCAGCTTTTGCGCGAGCCGGTATTCGGTGCGTGGCGGTAAGTGCGCAGTGCGCCGCCGTCGATCCAGGCATTCGACACCGCGTTGATCACCTGTTCGCGCGTGCCGCCGAGCATGTGCGTGACCACCGCGGTCGACGCGACGCGCACCAACAGCACGTGGTCGAGGCCGACGCGATTGAAACTGTTCTCGAGCGCCAGCACGCCCTGGATTTCGTGCGCCTTGATCATGCCGGTCAATACGTCGCGCACCGTCAGCTTTTTGCCTTCGCGGCGGGAAAGGTAGTCGGCGACGGCGAGAATCGCGCCGAGATTGTCCGATGGGTGGCCCCATTCGGCGGCGAGCCAGGTGTCGTTGAAGTCGAGCCAGCGGATCATCGCGCCAATGTTGAACGCCGCCTGCACCGGGTCGAGTTCGTAATCGGTGCCGGGGACGCGCGCACCGCCTTTGAGATCGGCGCCGGGCACGACCGGGCCGAGCAGCTTCGTGCAGGCCGGGTAGTTCAGCGCGAGCAGTCCGCAGCCAAGCGTGTCGAGCAGCACGTAGTGCGCCGTTTCATAAGCGAGCTTGCTGGTGATCTCGTGGTTGCAGACATAGTCGGTGATCGCGACGATGACTGCATCCGGATCGGGGCGTTGCGCGGATTTGATGTCGTGAGAACTCATTGTTATTCCTGAAACTGGAGCGGCGCAATCCGCCGTCCCGCTAAGGCTGGAACTCAGTCCTGATAGGGAACCGGACTACGGCCTTAGCCAACAATTGCTCCTGCATTTTCGGCGCTTCCGCAATCCATGGCGGTCGCGCGGGAATGACAGATGCTTTTTACTTACGTTTTTCTATCGGCACCCACGCCTGCGGCTCCGGGCCGATATATTCGGCGTCGGGGCGGATCAGCCGGTTGTTCGCGCGCTGTTCCATGACGTGCGCCGACCAACCGGTGACGCGTGAACAGACGAATACCGGCGTGAACAGCGGCGTCGGAATGCCGAGGAAGTGATAAGCCGTCGCGCTGTAGAAGTCGAGGTTCGGGAACAGCTTTTTCTCGTCCCACATCACCTTTTCGATCGCTTCGGAGATCGGGTACAGCCGCTTGTCGCCGGCTTCCTCGCCAAGGCGCCGCGACCATTCCTTGATGACCTTGTTGCGCGGGTCGTGGTCCTTATAGACGCGATGGCCGAAGCCCATGATCTTTTCTTTCTTCTCCAGCGCCTGGTGCAGGCCCTTGACCGCCGCCTCCGGCGTGCGGAAGCGTTCGATCAGTTCCATCGCCGCTTCGTTCGCACCGCCGTGCAGCGGACCGCGCAACGTGCCGATGCCGGCAGTGATGCATGAATAAAAGTCCGACAGCGTGCCGGCGCAGACGCGCGCCGCGAACGTCGACGCGTTGAACTCGTGCTCGGCATACAGAATCAGCGACACATCCATCGCGCGGCGGTGCATGTCGCTCGGCTTTTTGCCGTGCAGCAGGCGCAGGAAGTGACCGGCAATCGAATCCTCATTATTGTCGACGCGGATGCGCTTGCCATCGGCGTGGAAGCGATACCAGTAGAGCAGCATCGACGGGAACGACGCAAGCAGCCGGTCGGCGACGTCGTTCTGCTGCTTGAATTTCTTTTCCGGCTCCAGGCAGCCGAGCATTGAGCAGCCGGTGCGCAGCACGTCCATCGGGTGCGTGTCGGCGGGAATCGCTTCGAGCGTGTCGCGCAGCTTTTTCGGCAGGCTGCGCAGGCCTTGCAGGCGCTTTTTGTAGCGCGTGAGTTCGCGCTTGTTCGGCAGCTTGCCGTACAGTAGCAGATAGGCGACTTCCTCGAACTGCGCATGCTCGGCGAGATCGTAGATGTCATAGCCGCGATAGGTGAGCCCGACGCCGGTCTTGCCGACGGTTGCAATCGAAGTTTTCCCGGCGGTGACGCCGGCCAGGCCGCCGGCCTTTTTCACTACAGTCGCCATTTCTACCTCCTTCTCGTTGCGCCGGTCCGGGGCGCTACTTGTTTTGTCCGAATAGTTCATCCAGCTTGCGCTCGTAGGCTTCGTAACCGAGCACCTCATAAAGCTCCGCGCGCGTCTGCATCTGGTGCAGCACGTTTTTTTGCGTACCCTCGGCACGCAGGCTTGCATAAACGCCCTCGGCCGCGCGGCTCATCGCGCGAAACGCCGACAGCGGGTACAGCGCCAGGCGCACGCCCGCTTCGCCGAGTTCAGCCGTCGTGAACAGCGGCGTCTTGCCGAATTCGGTGATGTTCGCGAGAACCGGCACGTCCACGGCCTGCGTGAACTGGCGATATTCGTCGAGCGTTTTGAGCGCCTCGGCGAAAATCATGTCGGCACCGGCGTCGACGTAAGCCTGCGCGCGCTCGATCGCTGCCTGCTGGCCTTCGACCGCGTGCGCGTCGGTGCGCGCCATGACGACGAACTGCTCGTCGCTGCGCCCGTCGACCGCCGCCTTGATGCGATCGACCATTTCGTCGGCAGTCACCAGCGCCTTGCCGGGCCGGTGGCCGCAGCGCTTGGCCGCGACCTGGTCCTCGATGTGCATGCCGGCGGCGCCGGCGCGCGTCAGTTCGCGCACGGTGCGCGAAATGCCAAACGCGGTGCCCCAGCCGGTATCGGCGTCCACCAGCAGCGGCAGCTCA
>DASSOO010000398.1:0-3360 GCA_035700455.1 Gammaproteobacteria bacterium | reverse complement strand
GTGACGCTCGGACGAAGATTGAGTATCAGAACCTGATGATTCCATGTGTTTGCTCCTGCACACTGCCTGATATCCACGCTAGCAAATCTGTGCACGGATTTCTGTACGGGAAACGACTTAGCGCACCGCAGACAACGCCGTAACCGCCACAGCAATTGGCGCGTCAGGCAACCGAATGGACGGCTGTTTCCGGATTACGTCAAAGCAGGATCCTCCTCGTACGGAGTGCTTAATGCTTTTTACCCAGCACCGGGTACGGTCTTCCCGCTCTGCGGATGAAGAAGAATACGTCCCCGCAGCCTCTGCGTTCGACATCCTGTCTCACGCAGCCCGGAACAGATGCCGAACCGCCTGCCTTTTGTCCGTCGTTAATTGATTGTGTAAAGGTACGCCGCGATGTCGCGCGCGTCTTCGGGGGTCACGCCCATGTCGGGCATGTCGACGCCGGGAATGACTTGCTGCGGGTGTTCGATCCAGTGCACCAGGTTCTGTGGGTTGTTGCGCATGATGCCCGCGATGAACGAGCGCCGGCTCCAGTGATCGAGCGGCGGGCCGACCAGGCCATCGGCGCCGCTGATGCCCGGAATCGTGTGGCATGCGCCGCAGCCGTAATGGTTGATCAACGCCTCGCCGTGTTCGGCGCTTGCGCCGGGAATCGCCTGGAACGGCGTCGCACTGCTTCCCTGCCCGCTGCACGCGGCAAGCACGGCCGCCAGCAGCGGCACGATCAGCACGCAGCGCATTGCAGCGCCCGGCAGCATGGTCCTGAAATGCGCCGCCCGGCGTTCATCGTCCCGCATCCAGCCGAAGAACAGCGTGCAGATCGCGGCGAGGTGAATCATGTTCGACGGAATCCACATGATCACGCCGGCAAGCTCCTGGTCCTGCAGCGGTGTGAGGCCGTATCGGGCGGTGGTGTGCAGGTGCACGGCGTACAACGGATGCGGCGCGAACGTCAGGATCGCGCCTATCAGCGCCATGACGAAACCGGCGGACACGACGTAGACGATCGACGCGCCGTAGCTTAGCGCGCGACGCCGGCCGTATGGCTCGATGACGATCGTCCAGAAGGCGAGCGACAGGCCGAGAAAACTCAAATGCTCAAGATCGTGCAGCCACTCGTTGCATACCGCCCAGTCGTATGGCCCCGGCAGGTGCCAGAAACACAGCGCAGCGGTCAGTAGCAGCCAGATCGGTACCGGCTGTGTCAGCACGCGGAACGCGTTGTACAAGCCCAGGCGGCTCCAGGTGCGCACGATTGCACGACGCGGCCGGAGGTCGAAGGCCCACAGCCACGTGATTACCGGGCGTCCGTAAACCAGCAGCGGCGGAATCACCAGCAGCAACAGCATGTGCTGCACCATGTGCGCCGAAAACAAGTCGTCCGCCAGCGCGTCGAGCGGCGACTCGAGCGCAATCAACAATAACGCAATACCCAGCAGGAACGACGCGCTGCGAACAAAGCCGACGATCCTCGCGCGCTGGTCGCGACCCATGCGCAAAAGGCCGATCACGTAAGGGATTGTCGTGATCGCGAGGCAAAGCAGGACCCACGGTTCCCATACCCAGTGAAGGCCTTCGGCGGCGCCGACACCGTGCGCGGCCGCGGGAGCCGCGGCCGAGATAGCAATAACCGCAAAGCTGGTCAGACGTCGCATATCGGCTCGATAAACAACATGACGATTGTGAAAACAATGGCGATGAAAAAGAGCGTGGTCGTCAGCAGCGCCCACCGCGATAAATACTGGTTGCGCCGCTCGCCGACCTTCGTCGCATCCGCATAACGCCAGTCCCGCCATTTGACGAGCGCGAGAAACCCGCCGATGCCGGCGGCAATGATCGCGATCAGGTCGACGCCGATCAACACCCACCACAGGAAGCCCCAGATCGGCCGCGCGAGCGGGATGTCATTCGGGTAGCACGCATGCGCCGCGAGCGCGTAACCGATCAGCAACTGCAGCGCCCAGGCCGCCGGTGCGCCCAGCACCGCGTAGCCCAGTGCAAAACCGACCGGAACGCGTTCCGGTGTTTGCGGTTCGCCGGACGTGGGCGCAGCCCCGCGTATGTCGCTCGTCGTATTCATCGGGGCGTCAGATAAGGCAGAACGTAGAACGTGGCCATAATGGCGATCCAGACGACAATGATGAAATACCAGTACAGCGTCGCAACCGTAACCGATACGTGCCGGTCCCTGGTGACGTAACCGAGGCCGCGCCATAACATGATCGCCAGGAACATCAATACGCCGACGATGGCATGCACCATGTGCAAGCCGGTGATCGTGTAGAACAGCGAGCTGTAGGCGTCGGAATTGAACGCGAACGGCTCCTGGCTCCAGTCGAGCAGTTGCAGCAACACGTAAGCAACGCCGACCAGCACCGCGAGTATCAAACCGAACCACAGCCGCCAACTGCTGTCCTTGCGGACGCCCCGTTCGGCGAACCACATGAAGAAACCGCTGATAAAAAAGGCGCCCGTCGTGCCGAGTGCGTAAGGCAGCGGCGGCTTGCCGCTCGGCGGCCACGGGTTGGTGGCCATCGACTGCAGGTAGTAATAGCTGAAGAACAGATAGGCGAACAGCGCGCCCTCGCTGGCGATCAGCGCTACCATGCCCCACCAGCCGGGATTGCGGCGGCCGGCAGTACCTACCGGGAGCGGACGGGTCATGTCGTAGGCGTTCATTTAACCCTCCGCGGCGCGACCGATTTCGGCCGACGGCCAGAACCAGTACAACATCGTCGGAATCATTGCCAGGATTGCGGCACCGGACATCCACCAGTACTCCAGGAGCAAGCCGATGAATACGCCCGCGAGCAAAAGCGCCATGATGATCGGCGCGAAAGAATGTCCTGGTTCTTTCAGGATCACGTCGGGATCGCCGTCGAGCACCGTCGTGCCGAACATTTCGTGCTCTTCGTCGAGCGCCGGTCCTTCGTCGAGGATCGTCTTTCCGGCTTCGTCCATCTGCAGCCGCTCCTCCCACAGCGGATGCATGCTGCCGACGCGCGGAATGACGCCGAAGTTGTAATGCGGCGGCGGCGACGAGGTCGACCACTCGAGCGTATCGGCGTCCCATGGATTCGCCGGTGCCTTTGCGCCGGCGACGAGACTGCGAATGACATTGAACACGAACACCAGCACGCCGATCGCGAAAATGAACGCGCCGATGGTTTCAACCATGTTGAGATCGGTCCAGCCAATCCCGGCCGGGTACGTGTAGACGCGGCGCGGCATGCCGAGAAGGCCGGAGATGTGCATCGGGAAGAAGCCAACGTTGAAGCCGATGAACATCAGCCAGAAATTCCACCAGCCCAGCCGCTCGTTCATCATCCTTCCCGTCATCTTGGGGAACCAGTGATA
>DASSOO010000397.1:0-5830 GCA_035700455.1 Gammaproteobacteria bacterium | reverse complement strand
GTCGCACCCGCGGCCGTCGACTACCTCAACCTGCACGGCACCGCGACACCGCAAAATGACCTGATGGAAAGCCACGCAGTCGCGCGCGTACTCGGGCGCGAGGTTCCGTGCAGTTCCACCAAGCCGCTGGTCGGCCATATGCTGGGCACCGCCGGCGCGGCCGAGGCGGCGTTCTGCTGGATGCTGCTCACCGAATCCGGCGCAGCGCCGCTGCCGCCGCACGTCTGGGACGGCGCCGCCGATCCCGAACTCGCGCCGCTCACGCTGTGTGCGCGCGGCGATACGCGCGACTGCCGCATCGCGCTCAGCAACTCGTTCGCGTTCGGCGGCAACAACGCGTGCCTGGCATTGGGGCGCGGCTGATGACCGAAGCTTTCCCGCATCCATCGGAACTCCTGCCGCATGCCGGGCGGGCGGTCCTGATCGACGAGATCGTTGCCGATTCGACCGACGCGATCGACGTCATCGCCCGCATCACCGCCACGCATCCTTATTATGTCCACGGCCGCGGCGTGCCGAGCTGGGTCGGCATCGAGTTGATGGCGCAGGCGATCGCCGCGCACGCGGGCCTGACCGGGCGGCGCGAACGGCGACCGCCGCGGATGGGGATGCTGCTCGGGACGCGCCGGTATGCGGCGACCGCCGCATGGTTCGCCGAAGGTGCGCGGCTCGAAATTCACGCCGAACGCGCCTTCGGCAACGAGGGCGGCATGGCGGCCTGCGATTGCCGCATCCGCTGCGGCGGCGAAACGCTGGCAGAGGCGACGATCATCATCGCGGAGATGGCGCCGGATGCGGCGCTGAGCGAATAAAACCGGGGGAACGAATGACTGAGCAGGCAAGGCGCGTACTGGTCACCGGCGCGAGCGGCGGTATCGGCGGCGCGATCGCGCGTGCGCTCGCGGCCGACGGCTTCGACGTCGCGCTGCATTATCACCGCAACGCCGCGCGCGCCGACACCCTCGCACAGGAAATCGCCGCAGCCGGCGGCGGCGCGCACAGCGTCGGCTTTGACCTGGCCGACCGCGACGCTGCCCGCCGTGCGCTCGACACCGAACTCGATACGCACGGCCCGTTCTGGGGCGTCGTCTGCAATGCCGGCATTGCCGCCGACAATACCTTCGCCGCGATGCCGGGGGAAGACTGGGACCGCGTCGTCGCGACCAACCTCGGCGGCTTTTACAACGTGCTGCAGCCGCTGGTGATGCCACTGGTGCGGCTGCGCGACGGCGGACGCATCGTCACGATCGCGTCGGTGTCGGGCCTGATCGGCAACCGCGGCCAGACCAATTACAGCGCCGCCAAGGCCGGCGTCATCGGCGCGACCAAGGCGCTCGCGGTCGAATTGGCCAGCCGGCGCATCACCGTCAACTGCGTCGCGCCGGGCCTCATCGAAACGGACATGACGCACGACGCCCCGATGGAACAGATTCTCAAGCAGATTCCCCTCGGTCGCGCCGGTCGGCCCGAAGAAGTCGCAAGCCTCGTCGCCTATCTCTTCAGCGACGCTGCCGCCTACATCACGCGCCAGGTCATTTCCGTCAACGGCGGACTGTGCTGAGCGCGCGGCGGCTCAGTTGGCTCTCAATCGTTTGCGGAAGGCTGCCGGCGTCTCGCCGCGCAGGCGTTTGAACGCGCGCTGGAAGGCGGCCGGCGAATCATAGCCGACGCTTTCGGCCACCGTCGCGATGCTGCGCTCGCCGTCGTGCAGATGGCGCGCGGCCAGCAGCAGGCGCCAGCGTGCGAGATACTGCATCGGCGGCTCGCCCAGCAGTTGCGAGAATCGCGCCGCGAGAGACGAGCGCGACACGGCAGCTTGCATCGCCAGCTCGGATACCGTCCAGGGATGGCACGGGTCCGCGTGCATCAAACCCAGCGCCCGACCGACGACCGGATCGCGCAGGCCGGCGAGCCAGCCGACTTCGTCTGCCGGCAACACGGCCATATAGCGCCGCAGCGCCTCGACGAACAGCAGTTCCGCCACCCGCAGGCGCGCGCTGCCGGCGCCTTCGGCATCCGAAACAATCTCGCGAACGGCATAGTCCAGCAGGGGATTCAGCGCCGGCATCTTGCCGGTGCCGTGAAGCGGTACGCAGAACAGCGGCGGCAGCGCGGCGAACAGCGGCGCGAAGTCGGCCTGATCGCAACTCAGAAAGCCACACAGGATTTCGGTCTCGCGGCCGCGGCCGCCGTAGCTGATTTCGCGCAACTCGCGCAGCGGCGTGCCTTTCAGCAGCGCCTCGGTCGGCACCGGCGTCCGGTCCGGGTCATCGCCCAGTACATGCACATCGCAGCGCGGCAGTACGACCGCCTCGCCTTCGACCAGCCGCCGCGGCGAATCCGGTGCGCAATGCACCCAGCAGGTACCGCGTACGACGACGTGAAACACGATCGCGCGGCGGGCAGAAAGCGGCAATTGCCGCATCACGTGCTCCGCGCCCGAGGTGATAATCGACCATGGAGCGCCGAACGACGCGCGGAACAACATGCCGCCGCTCAACCGAATTACCTGGAGCACGTCGGATAACACGTCCATTTGGGACCCTCGCGGCGCCTGTCGGCGTTTCGGGCATATGTTATGGAGTCTAGAGCATTGTCCGCCTTTTTCCAGCGCGCGACACTTTCCCCGACGCGCAATGGCGCAGCGGAAGCGGAGACGACGATGGGGCGATTCATCATTTTCCTTTACGGCGCGCTGAGCTACGTGATTTTTTTCATCACGTTTCTGTACGCGATCGGCTTCGTCGCCGACGCGATCGTACCGAAGACGATTGACAACGGCCCGGCCACGGCGCCGGTTGCGGCATTCATCATCGACGCGCTGTTGCTGGCGCTGTTTGCGGTGCAACACAGCGGCATGGCACGCCGCGGCTTCAAGCGCTGGCTGACGAAATTCCTGCCGCAGCCCGCCGAGCGCAGCACCTACGTGCTGCTGTCGAGCGCGGTGCTGATCCTGCTGTTCTGGCAATGGCGGCCGCTGCCGGGGGTGATCTGGCAGGTGGATGCGCCCGCCGGCCGGTACGCGCTCTACGCGCTTTACGCGCTCGGCTGGCTGATCGTGCTGACCGGCACGTTCATGATCAACCATTTCGACCTGTTCGGCCTGCGCCAGGTCTGGTTGCACGCGCGCAATATCGACTACAGCGACCTGCCGTTTCGTACCACCGCGTTCTACCGGATTGTGCGGCATCCGCTGATGCTCGGGTTCCTGATCGCGTTCTGGGCGACGCCGTCGATGTCGAGCGGCCACCTGTTGTTCTCGATCGCGACCACCGCTTACATCCTGCTGGCCTTGCAGCTCGAAG
This sequence comes from Gammaproteobacteria bacterium, assembly GCA_035700455.1. Classification (GTDB taxonomy): domain Bacteria; phylum Pseudomonadota; class Gammaproteobacteria; order Natronospirales; family DASSBR01; genus DASSBR01. The sequence goes on along the minus strand of DASSOO010000397.1, from coordinate 2,525 downwards.
AGCGCGATCTGGTCGCAGCGCACGGTGAAACCTATCGCGATTACCGCCGCCGGGTGCCGATGTTGCTGCCTTCGCCGTGGCGACGCTCAAAGCGGGACGGTGGCTTTGGCTCGAGCGGGGTGCCGAGAATCTAGTTCGCCGGGAACGGGTGCCGTTGCAAAACTGGTCATTCGGCTGTTCCCGTAAAGCCGAAGCATGCGTTTGGGAGGATCCAAATGAAAGAGCGGCACGGATACGACATGCAACGCCGGCAGTTCATCGGCTGCCTGGCGGGCGGCGGAGCCGCACTGGCCTTGAGCGGGTTGCTGCCTGCGGCGGCACAGGCCGCCACCTCGCCGGCGCGCGGTTCCGATACCCACGAATGGGATGAGCGCTGGCTCGGGCATATCAACGGCAGACACCGGCAGGTATTCGACGCGGTTTCGGTTGGGGACGAGGTGCTGATCTTCGGCGTCAACTATATCGACACGAACAAACAGGCCTACGGTCTCGCCGACAAGGACGTCACAACCGTCATCGTCTTGCGCCACATGGCGATCCCGATGGCGTTTTCCGACGACGTCTGGCGCAAATACCGACTCGGCGAAATGCTCAAGGTGACCGACCCCCGCACCGGCAAACCCGCCACGCGCAACATCTTCATCAAGCGCCGCCCCAACGAGATGCATTTTCCCGACGCGGCCGTCGATCTGCTACGGCAACGGGGCGTGATTTTTACCTGCTGCGCGGTCGCGCTGTCGGTCGCCAGTGCAATGACGGCCGCGCGGGCGGGCGTGTCGAAGGAGACCGCGAAGCAGGAATGGACCGATGGGCTGCTCGAGGGCATCACCCTCGTACCGTCCGGGGTGCTCGCGGTCAACAGGGCGCAGGAAAAGGGCTGTACGTATTGCTACGCCGGCTGACTTGAGTCAGCGCCATGTCCTGACGGCTTTGTAAGCCGCGTCGTTCGCCGGTCGCGCGAGCAGGCCGGTGTTGCTGATGCTGACGAGGTAGCGCGCGCTGTCGGCCATCGGCAGGTAGGTCGCACTGCCGTAGACGGCATCGACGAACGGCAGCCAGCCGGCCTTGTCGTGCGCGAGATTCCACAGGTCGATGCCACGCGGATCGCTCAGGCCGACGACGCTCGGCGGCGCGCTTTGTGCCTGCTCGAGATTTTCATAGCGGCCGTTGATGCGCTCTATGCGGTACAGCGGATCGAGGCCGAACAGCGTGGCGAAGCTCTTCCATTTAAGCACGCGCGCATCGAGTTGCCATTCGTCGCCGCGGAGTTGCAGATGCCGCTCACGGCCGTCGGCGAAGCGCAGGTCCACCGCGTAAAACTGCGGGCCGAGCTGCCGAAAGCTCAGCTCGGCCACCGGGCGTTCGGCCGTGAAGCGCTGCCAGGTGAGCAGGTTGAGGCCGACGAGAAAGACGACCGCGGCGACGAGCCCGAGGCAGCAGCCGCTCAAGCTCTGCAGCGATCCGCGCACAAACTGGCGGCGGCGGAACCGTAACAGCCCGCGCAGCAGCACTATCAGCGCCAGCGCGCCGATGACGGCGACAGCAACGTAGAGCCAGGTTTCGCTCCCCCATCCGGACATACTTTGCTCCCTTTCCGACGCGCCCAGGCGCGCCGCGGCGCCCTGTTATACTTTGCTTCCTTTTAACCCGGGATGCCACCATGCGCCTTCGCCTGCTCTGCATCGGACTGCTGGCGACCGGCTCGCTCGCCGCGTGTGGACAGAAGGGGCCGCTGTACCTGCCCAGGCCCGAGCGCGCGGCGGCCGTACCGCAGCCGGCGAGTTCCCAGCCCACCGCCGCCACCGGCACCGCGCAACCGGCAACGCTGCCGCAGCCGCGCTCGAGCATGTCTCCCGTGTCGCCGCCGCGATGACAGACAAGACGCTCATCCTCGTCGACGGCTCGTCGTACCTGTACCGCGCGTTTTACGCGCTGCCGCCGCTCGCCAATGCCGCCGGCGAGCCGACCGGCGCCGTCTACGGCGTCGTCAACATGGTCAACAAGCTGGTCACCGACTACAAGCCGGATTATGTCGCGGTGGTGTTCGATGCACGCGGCAAAACGTTTCGCGACGACCTGTTCGCCGAGTACAAGGCGAACCGGCCGTCGATGCCGGACGATCTGTCGGCGCAGGTCGAGCCGCTGCACGCGATCATCCGGGCGCGTGGGCTGCCGCTATTGCAAGTGCCGGGCGTCGAGGCCGACGACGTCATCGGCACGCTCGCGCGCCAGGCGGCCGCCGCCGGCATGAAAGTCGTCATTTCGACCGGCGACAAGGACATGGCGCAGCTCGTCGATGGGCGGGTAACGCTGATCAACACGATGAGCAACACCGTGCTCGACGCGGAAGGCGTCCGCGACAAGTTTGGCGTCGGGCCGGAGGGCATCGTCGATTATCTCGCGCTGATCGGCGATACCTCCGACAACATCCCCGGTATTCCGAAGGTCGGGCCGAAGACGGCGGCGAAGTGGTTCGAGCAATACGGGTCGCTGGCTGAAATCGTCGCGCATGCGAACGAAATCGG
>DASSOO010000396.1:0-2105 GCA_035700455.1 Gammaproteobacteria bacterium | reverse complement strand
CGGCCGGCGTCGAGCACGACGATGAGGTCCGCGTCAACGACGGTCGACAGTCGGTGCGCGATCACCAGCGTCGTGCGCGCGGCGGTGACCTCGCGCAATGCGTCGAGAATGATTTGCTCGGCGCCGGAGTCGAGCGACGAGGTGGCTTCGTCGAGGATCAGGATGCGCGGGTCCTTGAGAATTGTGCGTGCGATCGCGACGCGCTGCTTCTCGCCGCCCGATAACTTCAGCCCGCGCTCGCCGACCTCGGTTGCGTAACCCTGCGGCAGCGCCGCGATGAAATCGGCAAGGTGTGCGAGCTTCGCCGCGCGTTCGACGGCCGCGCGGTCGGCGTCCGGGTTGCCGTAGGCGATGTTGTAATAAATGTCGGCGTTGAACAGCACCGTGTCCTGCGGCACGACGCCGATGTGGCGGCGCAGGCTCGCCTGGGTGACGTCGCGGATGTCCTGGCCGTCGATCGTGATGCGGCCGCTGTCACAGTCGTAGAAGCGGAACAGCAGCCGCGCGAGCGTCGACTTGCCTGCGCCGCTCGCGCCGACGACGGCGACCTTCGCGCCCGGCGGAATATCGAGGTCGATGCCCTTGAGGATTTCCCGGTCCGGTGCGTAGCCGAAATGGACGTTTTCGAAGCGGATGCGGCCGGTGCTGAGTGCGAGTTCGGCTGCCTCCGGCGGATCGACGAGCCGCACCGGCTGGTCGAGCAGCGCGAACATACGCTCCATGTCGGCCAGCGATTCCTTGACTTCGCGATACACGTAGCCGAGAAAATTGAGCGGCAGGAACAGTTGCAGAATATAGGCGTTGATCATAACCAGATCGCCGACTGTCATGCGGCCGGAGGCGACACCGTTTGCGGCAAAGATCATCAGCACCGTCACCGCCGCCGCAATGATCAACCCCTGTCCGGTGTTGAGCACCGACAACGACTGCCGGTTACGCACAGCTTCCGTTTCCCAGCCTGCAAGACTCTTATCGTAGCGGCGCGCTTCGAAATCTTCGTTGCCGAAATATTTGACCGTCTCGTAATTGAGCAGGCTGTCGATCGCGCGTGCGTTCGCCGCCGAATCGAGCTTGTTGACCTTGCGCACGTAGCCGGTGCGCCATTCGGTGACGAAGATCGAGAAGACGATGTAGGTCGTAACGGCAGCGACGATCACCAGTGCGAACGACACGTCGAAATGGAACAGCAGGATGCCGACTACCAGCGAAATCTCGAACAACGTCGGCAGGATGTTGAAGATCAGGAAGCTCAGCACGAAGCCGATGCCGCGCGCACCGCGTTCGATGTCGCGCGACAGGCTGCCGGTCTGGCGCGACAGGTGGAACGCGAGGTCGAGGTTGTGCAGGTGACGAAACAGCGTGACACTGATGCGGCGGATCGCGTGGCGCGTCACGCGCACGAAGATCACGTCGCGCAGTTCGCCGAACGCGGTTGTCGCGAGCCGCAGTGCGCCGTACGCGACCAGCAGCGCGAGCGGCACCACCAGCGCGCCGTGCCCGCTGAGGGCATCGACGACGCGCTTCAGCACCATCGGTACCGCAACAGTCGCGAGCTTGGCGACGATCAAGGCCGCCAGCGCCGCGAGCGCGCGCACACGGTACTCCCACAGGAACGGCGCCAGCCGTGCCAGCGTGCGCCAGTGATTCGTCTCAGATTTCATGCAGCAAGTGTAACCCGCCGTCACTCGGCGGTGAGCAGTTCCAGGATGTGCCCGTCCGGATCGAGGAAGTACACGCCGCGGCCGCCGCCACGGTGATTGATGGCGCCGTCGTCCAGGCTGTACGGTCCGCTGCCGTAAGCAATGCCTTCTTCCCGGATCCGGGCGAAGATCCCGTCGAACTCCGCTTCGCTTACCTTGAATGCATAGTGGTGGACTTCGAACTGTTCGGACGACTCGAAATCCAGCGTCAGCGAGTCGTTTACCTTAACCGGCGCGAAATGACCGACGGCGTGCCGGTCGAAGTCGAGTCCGAACATGGTCGCGAAAAACTGCGCGGAGCCGATCTTGTCACGCGCGGGTACGATGGTGTGGTCCAGTTGAATCATGAGCGTTCCTTTGCGTTGAGATGTCAGTAGTAACGCGCCTCGACCTGGTTACCTTCGG
>DASSOO010000395.1:0-7470 GCA_035700455.1 Gammaproteobacteria bacterium | reverse complement strand
CCTTACCGCAACGACAAACAGCCGCAGTGGAACGCCGAGGGTCCGGACATCCGGCTGAATCCCAAGGCCGCACTGGCGCTCGGCATGGCGCTGCACGAACTCGCCACCAATGCCGCCAAGTACGGCGCGCTGGCGGCCGTGGCCGGGTGCGTCGAATTGCGCTGGCGCGTGCGCCGCGCCGAGAACCCGGACGATCGCGCCCTGCATCTTTCATGGGTCGAGCACGACGGCCCGCGCGTCAAGCCGCCCGTGCGGCGCGGCTTCGGCACGCGGCTGATCGAGGAAGGGCTCGCCTACGAACTGGGTGCGGAGGTGCACCTTGGGTTCAAGCCGGCCGGCGTACGCTGCACCATCGACATGCCGCTGGCGGCCGTTGCAGCCAGCGCCGTGGAGCCGGAAAGAGTATGAAACCATGAATAGTGCCGCAGAGAACCCGTCGCCGATCGCCGGAATGCGGGTACTCTTGGTCGAGGACGAAATGGTGCTCGCAATGTCGTTCGCGGACCTGCTGGCACTGTCCAGTTGCCACGTCGTGAAAGCGGTGAGCGTGGCACACGCGCTACGATGCATTGCCGGCGGTGGCTTCGACGGCGCGTTGCTTGACGTCAATCTCGGCACCGAGGATATCTATCCGGTCGCCGACGAGCTCGTCCGCCGCGGCATCCCGCTCATTTTCGTCACCGGCTACAATCGCCGGACGCTGCGCGCCGATTTGCGCGAGCGCCCGCTCGTTCACAAGCCGTTTCTGCTGGAAGAGCTGGAACAGGTGATGGCGGAAACGTTCGTCCGCGCGACATAGATTCAGCGCGAACTCCGGTCTCAAAAGCCACTTGTAATTTGCGCCCGCTCCCCCCTTGAAGTAGCATACGAGGGCTAGTAATCTCCCGGCCGGAGTAACGACCGGTGGAGTGTACGGTGACGGATCAACTGGATGGATCCGGAACGCCGGTTCACCACATTGTCATTGCCCCCAACCAGTCGCTGTCAGCATTGGCGCTGGTGGGGCTTTATTGCGGCGGCGTTGTGCTGTTGCTGCTGATTGCGACAGTGCTGGCCTGGCTGGGATTCTGGCCGATACTGGTGTTCGCGGTCATGGAATGGCTGGGGGTCGGCGTGTGTCTGTGGGCGATGCGCCGGGGTGGCCGCTACCGCGAGATCATCACGGTCACCGCCAATCAGGTCACCGTTGAGAAGCTCAATCGCTCCGGCCTTGAAACTGTTGCCAGTTTCCAGCGTCACTGGGCGAGCGTCGAGCGGCAGGCCACTGGCTCATGGCTTCCGAGCCGGCTGGTGATCAAATCTCATGGAACGATGTGCGAAGTCGGCAGATGCCTGACGGAGGACGAACGGCGCTCGCTGACGGCGCGCTTGCAGCAATTGATCGGCCCGGTTAATCGGACACCGGACTGGACTTGAAAGCCAAGCGGGAGCCCGGGCGGGCGGCCCGCGAATCGGGAGTGAAACGCATGTCGATAAAAAGGGCCTTGGCGGCTGCGAGCGCGGCCGGTCTGGCGTTAACCGCGGGCGGAGCATACGCGGCAGATTCCCTTTACAACCTGCCGCAGGGCGTGACGCCGGTGAGCCACTGGGTCTACGACCTGCACATGCGCACGTTCTGGTTCATGGTCGGTATCGCCGTCGTCGTTTTCGGCGCGATGCTGATTTCGATTATTTTCCATCGCAAGTCGCGCGGCGCGGTCGCTGCGAATTTCCACGAGAACATCTGGATCGAGATGGCGTGGACGGCGGCGCCGTTCATCATCCTTATCGCGCTGGCGGTACCGGCGGTGAGCGTACTCGTCAAGATGGAGGATTACAGCAAGGCGGACATGTCGATCAAGGTGACCGGCTACCAGTGGATGTGGAATTACGACTACGTCGACAACGGCATTTCCTTCTACAGCAAGCTTGCCGAGGACACCAATACCGCACGCCAGCTCGACTCCAAGGTCAGCCCGTTCTCCGTGCCGCATTACCTGCGTGATGTCGATCACCCGCTGGTGGTGCCGACCGGCGAGAAGATCCGGCTGCTGATCACCTCGGGCGACGTAATCCATTCCTGGTGGGTACCCGACTTCGGTGGCAAAACCGATGCGATTCCGGGCTACGTCAATCAGATGTGGATCAAGGTCGAAAAGCCGGGGACCTACCGCGGGCAGTGTGCCGAACTGTGCGGCCGCGACCACGCGTTCATGCCTATCGTCGTGGTCGCAAAGACACCCGAAGATTTCCGGAAGTGGGTCAAGGCCGAGGGCGGTCACCTGAAAGCGGGGCCGCAATCCGGTGCGGCCACGATGAACCGGGTGCGCAAGCCGGCGCCGAATGCGGCGCAGCCGAAACCGCCGACGAAGCCGCCGGTGGAAGGCAGCGGAACGACTCTTTAGAGCCACGGCAGCGGCGAAAGCGGATCCAATACAGAGATTGAGGCGGGTCTTCCGTCGGCGGGACGACCAGGAGAATTTGCAGATGAATACTCATGCGGCGGCAGTAGAGCACGGCGAACACCATGGGCCGGAGCGCGGTTTCATGCGCTGGATCAGGACGACGAACCACAAGGACATCGGCACGCTGTACCTGATTTTCAGCGGCGTGATGTTCGTGATCGGCGGTATGTTCGCAGTAGTCATCCGCGCCGAGTTGCTCGAACCGGGCATGCAGATCGTCGATCCGTATTTCTTCAACGAAATGACGACGATGCATGGGCTGGTGATGATCTTCGGCGTCATCATGCCGGCGTTCGTCGGCCTCGCCAACTGGATGGTGCCGATCATGGTGGGCGCGCCCGACATGGCGCTGCCGCGGCTCAACAATTTCAGCTTCTGGCTGCTTCCGTTCGCATTCCTGTTGCTGCTGTCGACGTTTTTTATGCCCGGCGGCGCTCCGGCTTCGGGCTGGACGATGTACGCGCCGCTGGTCGAGCAGACCGGCATGGCGTTCCCGTTCATGGTCTTTGCCATTCACCTTGCCGGCATCTCGTCGGTAATGGGCGCGATCAACATCATCGCGACGATTCTCAACATGCGTACGCCGAGCATGCGGCTGATGAAGATGCCGCTGTTCATCTGGTCGTGGCTGATTACCGCGTTCCTGCTGATCGCGGTGATGCCGGTTCTGGCCGGTGCCGTCACGATGCTGCTGATGGACAAGTACTTCGGCACCAGCTTCTTCAACGCGGCCGGCGGCGGCGACCCGGTGCTCTACCAGCATGTGTTCTGGTTCTTCGGGCACCCCGAGGTCTACATCATGATTCTGCCGGCGTTCGGCATCATCTCCGAGATCGTGCCGACGTTCGCGCGCAAACCGCTGTTCGGTTATGCGTCGATGGTCTATGCGCTCGCGTCGATCGCGTTCCTGTCGTTCATCGTCTGGGCGCACCACATGTTCACCGTCGGCATGCCGTTGTCGGCCGAACTGTTCTTCATGTTCGCGACGATGCTGATCGCGGTGCCGACCGGCGTAAAGGTATTCAACTGGGTCGCAACGATGTGGCGCGGCTCAATGACGTTCGAGACGCCGATGCTGTTCGCGATAGCGTTCATCGTCCTGTTCAGTATCGGCGGCTTCTCCGGCGTCATGCTCGCGATTGTGCCGGCGGACTTCCAGTACCAGGACACCTACTTCGTCGTCGCGCACTTCCACTACGTGCTGGTGACGGGTTCGCTGTTTGCGATCATCGCCGCGATCTACTACTGGCTGCCGAAGTGGACCGGCCACATGTACAACGAGTTCTGGGGCAAAGTGCACTTCTGGACCAGCCTCGTCACGGTGAACATCCTGTACTTCCCGATGCATTTCCTCGGGCTGGCAGGTATGCCGCGACGCACCGCGGACTACGCGCTGCAATTCACCGACATGAACCAGCTCGTCAGCGTCGGAGCGTTTACCTTCGGGGCGAGCCAGTTGATCTTCCTGGGCGTAATCATCGCCTGCGTGCGCGGCGGCAAGAAGGCGACCGCGCAGGTCTGGGACGGCGCAAAAGGTCTGGAGTGGACGCTTGAGTCGCCGGCGCCGTATCACAGTTTTGAGGTCGCGCCGGAGGTCGAATGACGGCGATGGTCGAGGAGCCGAATCCGCAGCAGCGGCGGCGCGCGGTCCGCACCGCGATGATTGCCGCAGGCGTTGCGGTCGCGGTCTACATCGGCATGTACATCGTGACTTACCTGATCGGAAAATTTTGAATAGGCCAGCCACTGAGGTTGAACCAGATGTCGCATACAGCAACCGATAAATACTACGTTCCGCATACCGCACCGTGGCCGATCGTCGGCTCGATCGGCTTGTTCACCGCGGTGTTCGGCGGCGCGCTGTGGCTCAACGAGTTCTGGATGGGCAAGATCGTCCTTGCCGCCGGTTTCGCCGCCGTGCTGGTGATGATGTTCGGCTGGTTCGGCAGCGTCATCCGCGAGAGCGAAGGCGGCTATTACAACGCCCAGGTCGACCGCTCGTACCGCTGGGGTATGAGCTGGTTCATTTTCTCGGAAGTGATGTTCTTCGGCGGCTTCTTCGGCGCGCTGTTTTACGCGCATATGTATGCGGTCCCCTGGCTCTCCGGCGGGGCAAGCCACGGCTTTTTCACCAATGCGCTGCTGTGGAGCGGCTACCAGGGCGGCTGGCCCACCAACGGCCCGGCACAGCTCGGTGGCGAATTCGAGACAATGCCGGCGGTCGGCATCGCGGCGATCAACACCGTGATCCTGCTGACCAGCTCGGTAACCGTGACGATCGCGCACTGGGGCCTCAAGCAGGACAATCGCAAGCAGGTGATCCTGGGCCTGCTGGCGACCGTGATCCTGGGCTTCGCGTTCGTCGCACTGCAGGCGCACGAATATATCGACGCCTACGTCAACATGAACCTGACGTTACACACCGGCATCTACGGCACGACGTTCTTCATGCTGACCGGCTTCCATGGCCTGCACGTGACGATCGGCGCGATCATGCTGACGGTAATCCTGATCCGCGTGATCAAGGGCCACTTCTCGTCGCATCACCACTTTGGATTCGAAGCGGTATCCTGGTACTGGCACTTCGTCGACGTCGTCTGGCTGTGCCTGTATCTGTTTGTGTACTGGCTGTAAGCCGGGGTTTTCAAGTCGCCCCGGCCGAAGTTTTCAGCGGCCGGGGACGACGTTGTGCGGATGAACCAGCCCGAGCGCGTACAGCAGAAACAGCACGCCGATCAGCACCAGCGACAGCGTGATACGTATGGTCAGTGCCTTGACCGTGCGGCGCGAGTCGCTGGTGTCCCTGACCAGATAAAACATCCCGGAGCCGAGCGACAGGATTACGACTGCCAGGATGGCGATAACGATGACTTTGCCGAGCATGATGGCGGTGGGCAGAGGAAGAAGCAGTCACGCTAGCACGCGACGATGCGCGTAGGCAAATGGCAGTTCACGCCGCACGCGTGGCCGACGCTCGGCATGGTGATCATGACCGCATTGTTTGTCGCGCTGGCAGTATGGCAATGGCATCGCGCCGGCGAAAAGCGCGTGCTGATCGCGGCGATTCACGCCGGCGAGCGCGCTGCCCCGGTTGATGTCAACGCGCTTGCGCGTCGCGGAAAGGCCGGCAGCATCGACTTGTATCGCCACGTCCGCTTGCGCGGTCGTTACGATGCCGCGCACCAAGTGCTGCTCGAGAGCATCGTGCATGATTCGCGTGCCGGCTACTACGTGCTGACGCCGTTCAAATTGCAGGGCACGGACGCCTGGGTCATGGTGAACCGTGGCTGGATCCCGTCTGCCGACGATGGCCGGCGGCCGGCGCAGCCGCTCGACGTGGCGGCTGGCGAGCGGGTCATCAGCGGTCTGTGGATGCATCTGCCGCAGCCGGGTTTGCGGCTTGGCGGCAACGCCGCCGGCAGCGGCTGGCCGCGGATATTGCTGTATCCGACGATGCCCGCGCTCGCGAAGATCCTGCGCCGGCCGTTGCTCGGCAACGCTGTTTGGCTGGATGCGGCTGCGCGCGACGGCTATGTGCGCGACTGGCATCCGGGGCCGGAGTTCGGCCCCGGCCGTCACATCGGCTATGCGCTGCAATGGCTGGCGCTGGCGTTGACGGTCGTGATTGTGTGGATTGCATTGAACGCGCACCGCGTGCGCGACGAGAGCGTATGAAAAGGAGCCTGTTGCGGCAGCGCCTGATGCTGCTGCTGATTTTTGCGATCGGCGCGGCGCCATTGGTGGCCGCGCTGGTGTGGTACCTGAACGCCGACCGCTGGCGTCCCGCCGATACCGTCAACTACGGCCATCTGGTCACGCCGGCGCGCACGATCGCAACGGCACCGCTGCCAATGCTGGGCGGCGGCAAGCTGCCGGCCGACTGGTTCGCGCACCGCTGGACGCTCGTTTATATCGGCACCGCCGGCTGCGATTCGGAGTGCCGTCACGCACTGTATATCACCCGCCAGATCAGGCTCGCCGTCGGGGCAAAGATGAACCGGGTGCAGCGCCTGCTGGCGATACCCGGCGATCCGCCGGCCGCTGCCGAACTCAGGCGCGCGCATCCGGATCTGACGGTCGTCGATACCGCAGCCGACGGGCGCTTCACTGCACAATTTACCGAAGCCGCGCCGGCAGGCACGCGCATTTACATCGTCGACCCGCGCGGCCGCCTGGTCATGAGCTATCCCGCCGACGCGGACCCGCAGGGCATTCTCGCCGACCTCGAGCACCTGCTCAAGTACTCGCAGATCGGTTAGCGAACCGAGATAGCCTATGACAGCCAACTGGTACACCCGCCTCGCGTTCCTTGCCGCCGCACTGGCGTTCGTAGTCGTGGTGCTCGGTGCCTATACGCGCATTTCCGACGCAGGTCTCGGCTGCCCCGACTGGCCGGCCTGCTATGGCCACATCACCGTCCCCGATACGCACGCGGCGATCGCCAAGGTGGACCAGCAGTATCCTGACCGGCCGGTTCAGCCCGCGAAAGCGTGGAAGGAAATGATTCACCGCTATTTCGCCGGCACGCTGGGGCTCGCGATTCTCGCGCTCGCGATCATCGCCTGCGTGCGCCGCCGCCGCGAGGCGGCGCAGCCGATCGGCTTGCCGCTGGCACTGGTGGCGCTGGTGATCTTCCAGGCTGCTCTTGGCATGTGGACCGTCACGCTGCTGTTGCGCCCGACAATCGTCATGGGCCATTTGCTGGGCGGCATGACGATTCTGTCGTTGTTGTGGCTGCTCGCCTTGCGCAGTGCCGGCGTGCTCAAGCTGGGCGACACCTGGGAAGCTGACTGGCCGCGCTGGCTCGCGCTCGCGGGGCTTGTCGTGCTCGCCTGCCAGATCGCGCTCGGCGGCTGGACCAGCAGCAACTATGCCGCCTATGCCTGCCCCGACTTCCCGACCTGCCAGGGACAATGGTGGCCGCAAATGGATTTCAAGGATGCGTTCGTGCTGTGGCACCAGGCCGGCATCGACTTTCAGGGCGGTATCCTGTCGAACAGCGCGCGGGCGGCAATCCACGTGACGC
>DASSOO010000394.1:0-5541 GCA_035700455.1 Gammaproteobacteria bacterium | reverse complement strand
GCCGTAAACCGCATAAAAAAGTATGTACAGATAGCATGGCGCCATCAGCGCCAGAAACACCAGTTGAAAGCCGAAATGCTGTTTCAGATGGACAAACAACTGCGGGATTATAGCGCCGCCGGCAATACCCATGATGAGCAGTGCCGAACCGAACTCGGTATGCCTGCCGAGGCCGCGAATCGCGAGCGGGAAAATCGCCGGCCACATCATTGCGTTGGCGAAGCCGAGTGCGGCGACGCAGGCAACAGAGACGTAGCCGCGGCTTGCGAACGCCGCGAGCGTAAGCAGAATGCCGAGCGCTGCCGACAGTGCGAGGTAGCGCTCCTGCGAGACAAATCGCGGCACGAACGCAAGGCCAGCCACGTAGCCGATGAGCATCGCAACGAGCGTGAACGACGTAAAGAACTTCGTCTGGTCGAGCGGGAGCCCGAAGCCGCGGCCGTAGGTGCCGATTGCGTCGCCAGCCATCACTTCGACACCGACGTATAAAAACAGGCACAGCACGCCGAGCCACAGGTGCGGATAACTGAACAGCCCCGCATGGCCGCGCGCCGGGTCCTCCGCGTTATCGGCGGATGGGCGCACTTCCGGCAGTGACGAGCGCACGACCCAGACCGCCAATACGATCAGCACGCAGGCCATCAGGATATAAGGCAGGTGGATCTTGGCGGCGAACGCGTTCAGCACCGCGTCGCGTGCGGCCGGTGTTGCCGCAGCCTTCACCTGCTGGTCGATCGAACCCATGCCGGAAAGCACCAGCGCGCCGATGACCCACGGCGCGATCGCGCCGGCCGCCTTGTTGCAGATGCCCATGATCGCGATGCGCTGCGCCGCGCTGTCGATCGGTCCGAGGATGCTGATATAGGGGTTCGCGGCGGTTTGCAGCAGCGCGAGGCCGGCGCCGATGACAAACAGCCCGCCGAGCGCGCCGCCATAAACGCGCATCGTCGCGAACTGGCCGAAGAGCAACGCACCGACGGCCATCACGGCCAGCCCGAGCGCCATGCCTTTCTTCATGCCGGTCGCCTTGAGGATCGTCGACGACGGAATCGCCAGAAAGAAATACGACATGTAAAACGCCATCGGGATCAGGAAGGCGCCGATGTCATTGACGTTGAAGGCGAGCTTGACGTAAGCGATCAGCGGCCCGTTGAGCCAGGTGACGAAGCCAAAAATGAAGAACAGCACGCCGATGATGAACATCGGCAGCCAGTTGTTGGCAGCCCGGCCGCCGGGGGCGTGCGCGTCGGTTGGCATGTCCAGTCTCCCGTGGTCAACAATCGGTTGGCTGTATGGACAAAAATTGTCTCGTTATTATCGGCGCCGCCGCTTCTGTGGCCAACTTTCGCGGTGCGCTTCCGCAGGCCGAGTCTACCCGCGGTCCGCGCTGTGCGCAAAGCGGAAATGTTGCTCCAAGGTTTTGACCTACAAAATTTATTGTTTTTCAACAAGTTAAATTTCCGTATCTGACTGTCCTGCCGCTCAGCGTGGCGGCTTCCGCCGGAGCATGGCCAGCCCGATGCTTTCTGTCTACTCCTCGCCAATGGTTGACAACGTTGTCATAGTCATATCACACTCGGCTATATATGGGGCATTCCAGGTACCAGCAGAGGGGACATTCGCCGTGGCCCGATACGCCAGCATGCCGCAGGCGGAAGCAATGAGCGCGGCCCAGGCGCCGTTTCTGGCGGCCGACGTCGGCGGCACGCATGCTCGGATCGGACTGGTTCGTGCGGCGGCCGGCGGCCGTGTGACGGTACTGGCCTATCGCAAGTACGCCTGTGCCGATTTTCCCGGCCTTGGCGAAATCCTGCGCGACTTCATCGACCGGGAGGCCGGCGTGCCGGTCGCCGACTGCGCGCTGGCGTGCGCCGGTTATGCGCTCAACGGCACCGTCATCAATACCAATCTGCCCTGGATTGTGTCGATTCCGAAGCTGCGCGCGGATCTCGCGCTCGACCGACTGTCGCTGATCAACGATTTTGAAGCCGTTGCCTATGCGGCCCGCTTCGTCGAGCGCGGAAAGACCGTACTGCTGGCCGGTCCCGAAATCGCCGAAGGTCCGATTCTCGTCGTCGGCCCCGGCACCGGCCTCGGCTCCGCGGTTTACATCCCCGGATACGGCCGGGCGACCGTGCTCGCGACCGAAGCCGGCCAGATCAACCTCGCGCCCGTGACCGCGCTCGAACGCGAGTTGCTCGCGCGGCTTGCGGTCGACGACGGCTATGTGTCCTACGAACACATTCTGTCAGGCCCCGGCTTGCAAACGCTCTATGGTGCGCTCGGCGGTATACGCGGCCAATTACCCGTGTTGAGTTCGCCGGAGGAAATTACCGCGGCGGCGCTAGACGGCGGCGATCCGCTGGCGGTCGAGGCGCTGGACGCTTTCTGCGCACTGCTCGGCAGCTTTACCGGCAATCTCGCAATGCTTTACAGCGCGCGCGGCGGTGTCTATCTCACCGGCGGCATCCTGCCGCGGATGCGCAGCTTTCTCGAACGCAGCCGCTTCGTCGAGCGCTTTCTCGACAAGGGCCGGATGCGCGCGTTTCTGGAGCGCGTACCGGTGCGGTTAATGGAACACGGTCAGCTCGGCGTCCTCGGCGCTGCCGGCTGGTATCTCGACAACCGTGATGAGTCCAGCGCCGACAACGGCGGCGGCAGGCGGTGAAAGCCTGGCCGCTACTTCGAACGCGGAAGCCGCGCGCTGGCGCTACGGCTTTCGGCATGGCCAGATCATGAAGGAGAGAGCAATGAACTATCGAAAGAGCGTGCTTTCGATGAGCATCATCGCGGCGTTGGGCTTCGCTGGCACCGCCGTTGCTCAGGACACCGCAAAGCACAACGACGACGCGGTCGCGCCGTACAAGGCGAAGGTCAAGAAGGCCAAGACCAAAAAGGCGCAGGATCTGCCATTGTTTAAAAATCTGCTTGCGTTAAACGACGCGGCCGAGCCGGCCGATTCGAGCAGCGATACGTCCGACTCGGACCCCCAGCAACTGGGAACGATCGAGGTGACGGGTATCCGCGGCAGCGTGCTCAGTTCGCTGCAGCAGAAGAAGGATGCCAATTCCGACATCTCGGTGGTGACCGCCGAAGACATTGGCAAACTGCCGGCTGAAAATGTCGCCGACACGCTCCAGCGCCTGCCGGGCGTCAACGTCGGCACCGCAAGTGCCGACGAAGGCGGTTTTGACGAAAACGACCGCGTCAGCCTGCGCGGCACCAACCCGAGCCTGACACTGACAACTATCGACGGCCACAATGTCGGCACCGGCGACTGGTTCGTTCTGAGCCAGGTGCAGACCGTCGGCCGCGGCGTCAGCTACAGCCTGCTGCCGGCGGAGATCGTCAGGCAGGTGGTTGTTCACAAGACATCGGAGGCGAAGCTGCTGGAAGGCGGCGCCGCCGGCACCGTCGACATCATTACCCGCAAGCCGCTGGAGTTTCCGAAGCAGTTCACCGGCCAGGTTTCCGTCGGCGCCGTCTATTCGGACCTGCCGGGGAAGACGAAACCGCAGGGCAGCGTCCTGTTCAACTTCAAGAATGACGACAATTCCATGGGCGTCATGGTGCAGGCGTTCTACGAAGAACGCTCGCTGCGCCGCGACGGGCAGGAAGTCGTCGGCCGATACGTACAGATCGATCCGACCTCCGCGATTGCCGCAGCGCATCCGGACCTCAGCGGCACTTTCTTTCCCAGCCTGATTGGCTCGACGTCTTTCCTGCAGACTCGCAAGCGCGAGGGCGGTGAGGTGGACGTGGAGTTTAAACCCGCGGACAACCTGACGCTGAACCTGAACGGCTTCTACAGCAAGCTCGAAGCCGACAACTTCAATCGCAACTACATGCTGTGGACAACCCAGTTCGTGCCGTTGGGCACCGGCCTGCAATCCGGCTATACGGTACACAACAACGTACTGACGCAGGCGAGCTTTGCTCCCGTAGCCGGTGGGCCGTTCTACGGCGTCTACGACATGATTTCGCGTCCCGGGGCGTTGTCCAAAACCAGCTTCGTCAGCCTGAACGCGGATTGGCAGATTAACCAGAACCTGCGCCTGAGCGGTGAGATCGGCACCACCAACGGCAAGGGCGAAAGCCCGACTCAAAATGTGGTCGAGTCGAACTTTGCCCAGGGGGCCGGCGCCCACTGGCAGATGAACGGCAAAGACCCGATCAGTTGGGGCTTCTTCAGCGGTATCGATCCGAGCTCGCCTGCCGGTTCAGGCGCGACGCCCGGATGGATTTTCGGCGACCAGAACATCAATGTCACCGACGACGAAGACTGGTACAAGGCCGACGGTACCTATTACTTCGACGGCAGCGTTCTGTCCTCGATCGACTTCGGTATCCGTTACGCCGATCACACGCGCAAGAACCCGACTGACATTGGCCAAGGCCCCAACCCCGGCTTCTTTGCGCTTAACTTCGCCAACATGCCGTTCTCGAGTTATCCGAGCGATTTCGGCGACGGCCTGAGCGGCGATTTCCCGCGCAATGTGTGGAGCTTTACCGAGGGGCAGCTTGCGGCGATCAACAATCAGTACGCCAACCGCGACCCGGTAACGCGCTTCAACTGGCAGAACATCTACGGCGTCGAAGAGAAGGATTCGGCCGCGTACGCACAGGCGAATTTCACCGGGATGTCGTGGACCGGCAACGTTGGCCTGCGCCTGGTCAGTACCGACGAAACCATCAACTACAATCTCGCCCAGCCGGACGACTTTACGGTGGCCGGTCCCATCACCGGCTCCGCATTCGGCGACTACTTCAAGAGCCGGTTCGACCACACCTACACGAAGCTGCTGCCGAGCGGCAACCTCAAGTTCGACCTGAGCGACGAATTGGTGCTGCGCCTCGCGGCATCGCAGACGCTGACGCGGCCGGATTATTCGGCCCTCGCGGGCTTCGTCTCGGCGGATGATCTGACGCACACGGGAAGCGGCGGCAATCCGCAGTTGAAGCCGCTGCTTTCCACCAATGAAGATGTCGCGGTCGAGTGGTACTTTATGCCGCGCGGCATGTTGTCGGCGGATGCGTTCAACATGGATCTGAACGACTACGTGACTTTCGGCACGCAGCCGCGCCAATTGAAGGATCAGCTCGCGACCAAGAATGCCGGGCACGACGTGTTCAGCATCTACCAGATCAGCACGCCCGTGAACAGCGACGGGAAAGTGCACGGCGTGGAACTGACTTACATTCAGCCGATCGGCGAGTTCTTCGGCGTGTCCGCAAACTACACCTGGGCGAAAGGGCATGCCGAGACCGATACCGGCGACCAGCCACTGCAGGGTAACTCCGAGAATACCTACAACCTGCAGGCGTATTTCGAGAACGCCAAGTTCAGTGCGCGCGTGAGTTACACCTACCGGTCCGCGTTCTTTGCCGGCGTGAATCGCGGTGAGAACTACTTCCAGGACAACTTCGGCACGTTGTCTGCGTCGCTCGGCTACAACATCAACAGTTGGATGTCGGTGTCGCTGGACGCGCTGAATCTCAACAACCCGCAGTTGCAGTACTACACCCAAAGCGACGCCTTCG
>DASSOO010000393.1:0-3076 GCA_035700455.1 Gammaproteobacteria bacterium | reverse complement strand
TGAAAATCGCCGCGGAAATTCCACGGCACTCTTACTTAGTAGTCTAGGCGAATACACCTGTTATGCAAGGGGCACCTCCTTAAATCCGCCACAAAATAAATCTGCGGAGCCGATGCTGCCCTCCGCAACCGTCTCGGGTGTCTATTTACTGCTTTTGTAAACTCTGCTCCTCGACGGCTCCGTGCCTTGCCTGAGCCTCGGGAGCTTGGATTGTGAGGCAGGTTCTTCTACGTTGACGGCGAGGCAAAACACCTCCAGGACTTCCTGTGCCACACAATCCCAGTCGCGCGACACAACCGAGCCGCGGATGACCTCGCGATCCCAGTCGCGCGCCAGCGCAGCTTCGATTTTCTCGGCCAGCAAATGACCTTCCCCCGCGTCGAACAAAGAACCGTTTACGCCTTCCTGTACGAACCGCTCGACTTCGCCGACGCGGCTCGCCACCGCCGGGGTGCCGGCGGCGAGCGCTTCCATGAGCGCATTCGGGGAGCCTTCGGTTTCGCTCGCAAGCACGAACACGTCGGCCGCGTTGACCGCGAGCGCGACCTCGGCCGGCGACAGCGGTCCCGCCAAGCGGCAGCGCGCATCGAGATTCAGGCGTGCGATTTGCCGCGTAAGCTCCGCCCCCACATCACGATCCGGACCGGGACCGCCGACGATCACCAGGCGGACATCGGCCGGCAGGCACGGCAACGCGTCGATGATCAGGTGAAAGCGCTTGAGCGGCGACAGGTGGCCCACCGCGACAATCAACCGCCCCCCCCGCGGCCATCCCAGCCGGTCGCGTGCTTCATGACGCGGAATCATTTCAAAGCGTCGCGCATCGATGCCATTGGGGATTACGTGCATACGCTCCGGTTGCACGCCCAGTTCGACGGCCAATGCCGCCAGCGGTGTCGCGACGGCTATCACCTGATCCGCCTGGCGCAGCGCCCAGACGGCGAGCCGCAGGCGCCACGGGTGGCGAGCTATCAGCGGCAGCTTGCCACGCAAGGTGATCACCAGCGGCAGGTGCAGCAGCTTTTTCAGTAACGCGGCCGCGACGCCTTCCGGGAACACGAAGTGCGCATCCAGCAGGTCCGCGCGCTCGGCACGCTGAAGTTTCAACACCGTCGGCAGGATCGACAGGAACATCGCGAGCCCGTCAAGCGGCTTGAGTATTTTTGGAATGTAGACGAACAGCGGATGCCAGATCCTGAGCCCGTCGCGCTCCTCGTATCCGCGGCTTTGCCGCATGCGCTTGAACGGATTGCGATGGCCGCTGCGTATCCAGCTCATCGGCGCGATCACGCGCACCGGCGTCAGCTTGGCAATCGCCCGCGCGCGCTCGAAAACAAAAGTGCCGTGCAAGGGGTCGGGCGCGCTTGGAAAAACGCTGCAAAGCGTCAACACCTTGATTGTAAAGCGGGACGATGCCGCGTTTCGCGCTGCGGGCGCAGCGGCGATTGGATTGTTGCCGGTCTGTGGCAATGCGCTTCCCTGCAACCGGCTGGACTGCCGGCGTCCGTTAGCTTATGTTTACCCCGAGCCAGGACGCTATTCTTCCGGTTTACGGCTGACAGGGAAATTAGGGTTATCTCTATGGTTGGCTTCGATCGCTTCCATTTCACTTCATCGGCTCACCTGCCACGGCTGGCCTGGTGCGCGCGTGTCGTGCGCGGCGAACGTACCGTAAGCGTGCACCTTGGCGAATGGGTTGAACGAGACGACCGCGGCTTTTATGAAGGCGCGTGGTCGGGTGCGGCTGGCCGGATGAGTTTTGACAAGTCACTGACATTTGCAGGTTCCGGCGCACGTATCGCTGCGGACGGCATCGACTTCGCCAGCGCCACGCATACGCTCGACCCGTTGCATCTTATGCAACTGCCGAATGAAGTGCTGTGTTCGAACTCGCTGCACTTCCTGCTTGCACAGGCCGAAGACGCGATCGACACGCGCTATCTTTACTATGACGCCGACCTGATGACGATCATGTTCGGCACTCACAAGTTTCAGACGCCGGTGCCGACTGCCAACGGCCATCACGTTCACCAGTTCTACAACTGTAACGTGCTCGTGACACCTGACTTAAGGTTTGAGAAGCGCGACAAACCGATGCCACCCGCCTTCGCGAACTTCGACACCTACGCCAACTTTCTCTTTTCCGAAACCGCCGCGCTCACACGCAATGCGTCCGACCCGTCGCGCCGCCACCGTTACGAGCCGCTAGCGACGATTTCCTCGGGCTACGATTCGCCGGCCTGTGCAGTTATCGCTAAAGCCGCCGGCTGCCGCCAGGCCATGACCTTCACTACCGCCCGCGCCAACTTCGAAGATCGCGAAGACAGCGGCAAACCGATCGCCGCATGTCTCGGTCTCGACGTGGTGGAGTTTAATTATTTCGCGAAGCGTCTCGACCGCAGCGATTTTCCGGAAGCCGAATTCATAGCGACAGGCCACGGCGGCGACGACGTCGTCATGATTCCGGCCGAAGACCTGCTCCCGGGGCGCATTGTCTACACCGGATATCACGGCGACAAGATCTGGGACCGGCATAATCGCAAGGTCAGCCCGTACATCATCCGCGGCGACACCTCGGGCTGCTCGCTTGGCGAATTCCGACTGCGCGTCGGCTTCATCAACCTGCCGGTGCCTTTCATCGGCTGCACCCAGCACGCGGCGGTACATCGAATCTCAAACTCGCCGCAGATGATGCCGTGGACGCTCGGCAATGACTACGACAGGCCCGTGCCGCGCCGCATCGTCGAACAGGCAGGCGTCCCGCGCGAATTATTCGGGCAGAAGAAAAAAGCGATCACAATGCCATACCAGAGTAATCGCGGCATCAACCCGCCGATGCAGAAGATCCTGTGCGAGGTCTCGTATCGCGACTTCGATGAATTCGTCCGCCCGATCAAACACTACAGGCGCCTGTACTACAAACTCTACTACGACCTGATGCACGCGCTGCATGCATTCAACCTGCGCGCCGTAAACAGCGGCAAACTCAAACGCGCCCTCGGCGTCTTCGGGCTGCCCGGTCCAAAAGAGGTAAAGGTGCCGTGGCGTTTCAGCAAACCGCGCGCGATCAATTCAC
>DASSOO010000392.1:0-7212 GCA_035700455.1 Gammaproteobacteria bacterium | reverse complement strand
CAGTAGTAACGCGCCTCGACCTGGTTGCCTTCGGGATCGCGAAAATAAATCGAGGTGCCGTCGCCGTGCGCACCCCACGCCGTGCCCGGACCGCGATGAATTTTTACGCCGCTTGAGTCAAGCCGCTGGCGCAGCGCCTCCCAGTCCTCCCGCGACACGGTCAGGCAGAAATGGTTGAGCCTGGTTCCGGGGACGGCGGGCGTGTCGTCGCGTTGCCAAAGCCTGGGCGGAAAGAGGTCGATCAGCGAATCGGATCCGATGCGCAGCGACGGAAACGGTGCCTCGCCCCGGCGGTACTGCGCGAGCCGCTCGGCCGGCAGACCGACGATACCGGTGTAGAACGCGAGCAGGCCTTCGACGTCCGCCGTATTCAGCACGATATGATCGAGCGTACCTTGCATGTTTATCCTTCAGCGTGTTTGCGCGCCAGCATGCGCGCGAGCGCGATGACGAAACCCGACTGTTCAGTCAGCATAAAGCGAATGTCGTAGCGCGTGGTTTTCATGATGCGGTGCCGGTGGAAGGTGTACCGCAAGCATAAAGCTATCGCACGATATATTGGCGAAGTACGCTAATATATTGACAGGCTGTGCAACCTCTTAGCGGATACCGGAGGATGACATGCAAGCTGCCATGAACCTTGCCCACAACGTCACGTTCCTGCGCAAACGCCGCAACCTGAGCCAGCAGCGCCTGGCGGAGCTGGCCAACATCCCCCGCTCGACGATTACGAACATCGAGTCCGGCGGTGGCAACCCGTTACTGAGCAATCTCGGCAAGCTGTCCGCCGCACTCGGCGTCGGCATCGAGGAACTGCTCGCACCCCCGCGTGGCGACTGCCGGCTGATTCCGGCCGCCGAGGTCCCGTCGGAAACCCGCGGCAACGGGCGTCTGCGGGTTTTCAACCTGCTGCCGGAGCGGGTGCGGGGTCTTGAAATCACGCGCATGGCATTCGAACCAACGGGCTCGATGCGCGGCACCCCGCACGTTACCGGCACCAAGGAATACCTGCACGTGCTGGAAGGGCGCGTAACGGTACTCGTCGCCGGCCGGGTCTTTGATGTCGGCCCGGGGGACGTGCTGGCATTTCCAGGCGACCAGCCTCATTCCTACGCCAACCGCGAGGCGGCCGCTGCGGTCGCGCTCAGCGTCGTCGTTCCGATCCCGGTCACGGCCGGCGACTGAGCGGCGGTGATAAAGTAAAAAGCTCCCCTGATAGCGGGGCCGAGCAGAATCCGAAGGCCGCAGAGGCAAGGAAGCCTTGATGAATCGCCCTAATTTTTCCGCCGCCAGCCTGCGTGCCTGGTTCCAGCACGAAATCGAAGAACCGGTGCTCGACAAGGCCGGCGGGCCGGCACGGTTCAAGGTCATCCTGCTGCTTGCCTGCGTGCTGGGACTCGATGCGGCCGACCAGGCGACCGTCGGCGCGGTCGCGGTGCAGCTTGAGCAGGCGCTGCACATCGGCAATGTCGAAATCGGCCTGCTGGTAACGGTCTCGACCGCGATCGGCGCATTTGCAACGCTGCCGCTTGGCATTCTCGTCGATCGCATCCATCGTGTCCGGCTGCTGATCGCCGCGATCATCACGTGGTCGCTGGCGATGATCGCAAGCGGCGCGTCCGATTCCTACTTGATGCTGCTGGTGACGCGCATCGCGCTGGGCGCGATCGTTGCCACGGCGGCGCCGGCGGTCGCGTCGCTGGTCGGCGACTTCTTTCATCCTGGTGAGCGGGGACGCATTTACGGGTTCATTCTCACCGGCGAACTGGTCGGCGCGGCGTTCGGCTACCTCGTCTCCGGTGTCGTCGGCGATGTATCGACGTGGCGCGCGGCGTTTTGGGTACTGGCCGCCGTCGGATTGACTTTCGCAGCGGCGCTGTGGCGCTGGCTGCCGGAACCGAAGCGCGGCGGACAGAGCCGCATCTGGCCGGGCGCACGCAAAGTGCCGAAGGCCGAAGAAGGCGCGGAGAAGGAGCGGCCGCCGAAGCACGTGAAGACGGAAACCGATCCGGTCGAAGAAGAAATCAGCGACGCTGCCATCGACCCGCATCCCGAGCTCGTACTGCACGAAGATCCGGCGCGTATGTCGTGGTGGCACGCGGTGCGTTACGTGCTGTCGATCCGCACCAACATCATCCTGATTATCGCGTCCGCGCTCGGCTACTTTTATTACACCGGCTTGCGCACCTTCGGCGTCGTGTTCATGCAGGGCCGCTTCGACCTCGACCAGTCGACCGGCACAACGCTCCTGGTCGGCATCGGCCTCGGTTCGATCGCCGGCGTCCTGATCGCCGGCCGCATCGCCGATGGCCTGATCCAGCGCGGACACTTCACCGCGCGCATCTGGGTTGCAGGCGTCTGCCTGCTCATCGCTGCCGGTCTGTTCGTCCCCGGTCTGCTCACGCCGTCGCTGATGGTCGCAGCGCCGCTCCTGTTCATCGCCGCCGCCGGCGTCGGCGGTGCGAATCCGCCGTCCGACGCCGCCCGCCTCGACATCATGCACTCGCGCCTGTGGGGCCGCGCCGAAAGCGTCCGCGCGGCGCTGCGCTATGCGTTCGAAGCCATTGCCCCTATTACCTTCGGCTACGTCTCGACGCTCTTCGGCGGCAGCGGCGCCGCCTTCGGCCGCGCCACCCAGGCCCAGACCGGCCATGGCCTCGCCGTCACCTTCCTGGTGATGCTGCTGCCACTGGCCGCCGCCGGCGTGATTCTGCTGTTCGGCGTAAGAACGTATCCGCTGGACGTGGCGACGGCGATTGCTTCAGAAGAAGAGGCGGACAGCCCCAGCTGCTGAATATCCATCGTCGCACCAGACCTAAACGCAGCCCCTTTAAAATGGGCACTTGTTATAACTCGGCAGCCAGGGAAGCGTTTGCGTTGCGTTGCATCGCCGCTTATATTCCGGGTCGTCTAGTTAAATGGCTCGCCGCCTGAGTGAGGTATTGCCTAAGTGAGCGCTCTCCCATCGTCGGAAATGCCCGGACACGCTAGGCTGCACGACCGTGTATGCCATAGCTTAGATCGTTGCCAAGAGCGTCAAAGTGTAGATTTTAAAGAATCGGCCGCGTGGGAGGCCCTGAAATGGCATATCACGCGGACGTCCATGGCGATGGCAAATCTCCGGGATGGCGGAATTATTATCATAGGGGTTTCCGAACGTGGAGAGTCGTGGGAACTAACGGGCATATCCGATGTTCATCTCTCGACATACGATTTTGATGGCATATCGGACTTCATTGCGAAATATACCTCAGTTCCTTTAGAACTGGATGTTGTTGTAGTTCATCGAAATTCGACAACTTATTTGGCTATACAAATTTCGGAATTTGCGCACCTGCCTTGTATTTGCAAGAGGAACTCATCGAACGAAGCTCGTGCCTTTTCCAAAGGCGACATTCTTATTCGGCCGCCAGGAAAGCCACAGACCAAGAAAGCCGAAGATGCAAACGAAATTCGAGAGCTAATTGAGCTGGCCGCGGAGAAACGAGCGCGGGCAATTATTGAGGCGGCGGGACGTATAGGGCTAGCCGGGGATAACGCCGTAACGACGGATACGCATCTTAACGCGGAGTTGGGTGGAATATGAGCGGCGCAGTTGAACTTCCGGTTCCTGTGAAAGACATGCCTCACTGGAGGGTAAATTTTCGTCCGAATAGTTATAACCCTCGTCGCGTTTCTTCGTTGAGTGAATGCAGAGCTATCGTGGAGCGCCATCAAGTTAGGATGCGTGGCTGGTACTACCCACATATTAGTCACCAACCAAAAGAGTCTGGCGCAGGTTCCGACTGGATTGGCAGTTGGTGCGGTAACGGATCAACCCATGCCGAGTATTGGCGCTTCTATCAGAGCACGCAGTTTGTGCATCTGTTTTGCGTTTCCGAGGCCGCGGAAAGCGCTTGGCATCAGCAACTGCTTCGAGATACAAAAAGCCATCTTAGACATCTCCACGATCTTGACCTCGAGAATGTTCCCGGATTCATGTCAACGGTAAATATCCTTTATACCGTATCCGAAATCGTGGAATTTATGGCTCGCTTAGCTGCGGCAGCCATCTACGAAGGCAGCGTCATACTAGATGTATCACTGGTAAACATTAAGGATTTCGTGCTAACCACTAACTCGAATCGAGTATGGCATGACTACTATGCTGCCGCCGAGGACGTTGTTCATCGGAGGACGGAGGTGGATATAGAGGAATTACTTACATCACCAGTTGCCGTAACCCAAGAATGGACTTCGTGGATTTATCAGTGCTTTGGCTGGTTCGATGCGCCACCTCTGGGTATAAGAAAAGACATTGAGGAGTATCGCGCGGGGAAGTATTGACGACTTAACGGATGTCTAGAGTAACTAGAGCCAAGGAGGCCAAGCTCGATCTTACACATCGCACTTGAGAGCGGAACGGTTGATTTCGGGCTGATGTCACCCGCAGGAATTCGAGCAGTTTCAAATTGCATACGCTTTGCGCCGTTCTCACCGAACGCGCCTTCCCGTCCGAGCGTACTGACTCTGGCGGAGGCCGAACTTCGGCGTATCCTGGCCGGTTGAGGCTCACGCTGGACATATCATTCAGACACCCCCGGTCGGTGATGCAAATACCTGACAGCGTACCGCTTGAGCCGAACGCGCAAGCTTGTCATGGACGCGGCAGCGGATCATTGGCACAGAGCGGTCTTGAGCCAACGCGAGCGAAGCTTCCGCTCCATGAAAGGTGATTCCAATGATTGAAGGATCCTGCCACTGCGGCGCCGTTCGATGGCGGTTTGAAGGTCGGCCCGACGATGCCAAAGCGTGCAACTGCACGATCTGCCGGCGTTACGGCGTGCTCTGGATGTACGGGTATGAAGGCGAACGCATCACGGTCTCGGGCGACACGCATACTTATGTCCGCGGCGAGTGGGTAGAATTCCACTTTTGCCCGACCTGTGGCTGCGTCGCTTTCTGGCGCGCGCAGCGGACCGACCAGGACGGCCGCCGCCGCATGGCCGTAAACGCACGGCTGGCGGAACCGGAGGCCGTGGCAAACATCCCGGTCGACCATTTCGACGGGCTGAACACGTTCAAAGCGTTGCCGCGCGACGGGCGATGCGTCGCCGACTATTGGTTTTAGCGCGATGACTTTCGCAGAGCAAGCGTCAGTTGGAGCAGGTTCGTTTAGACTTTGGGCCGCCTCTGCAGGTTGATGAGGTACGCATGATCACCGGCATAAACCATATCACGCTCTCAGTTAGCAATCTCGAGCGGTCGCTTTCGTTTTATACGCAGGTGTTGGGGCTCAAGCTGGTCGCCAGGTGGATACGTGGCGCGTATCTGCTTGCCGGTACTGACTGGATCTGCCTGTCGCTGGACACAAAAACACGCAAAGGGGCGCAGCCCGAGTACACGCATGTTGCCTTCTCGGTGGAAGCGGACGACTTTGCTCAGTGTGCTGCCGCCGTCCGCACCCACGGCGTATCCGTGTGGAAAGAGAACAAAAGTGAAGGGAATTCACTCTATTTCCTCGATCCGGACGGGCACAAGCTGGAGATACATGCAGGCGATCTCGAAAGCAGGTTGGAGTCGCTGAAAGCAAATCCTTATGAAGGCTTGCAACTCTTTTCAGGCGAATAATCCAGGGTCACGAGAAGGCTATGGATTTCGCCGTTTTCCGGTCGGGCGGGCAATACGAGGGCTCGGCGCCTTTCCGTTGATCTTGAGCAGGTAGCAGCCAGTGTGAGTGAGCGAATGCACAAGAAACGATGAAATTCGATGCAGAATCGTATAATCGATGGTCAAATCACAATAAGAATCTTGACATGACGACTTTCCCCGCGCATTGCGCCCGCAGGTGGCGCTGTCTGGTCGCGATACTGATTGTACTGCCTGCCGTTTCGTACGCGCAGGCGGTGAGCGGCGTCGGTTTTCAGCCGATCAGCATTCAGGACCCGGTGAACGGCGGCACGATGCCCGGCTACGTGTTCTATCCCGCGACATCCGCCACGGGCGTTACCTGGCGCGGGCCGTATGAACTCGCGGCTACCGCCGGCGCGCCGGCGATTCCGGGCGCCAAGCCGCTGGTGGTGATTTCTCACGGCCACGGCGGCTCGGATCTCGGTCACCACGACCTCGCGACCTACCTTGCCGGGCATGGCTTCGTCGTGGCGACGCTTGAGCATCCGAAAGATAACTTCCACGACATGAGCGGCACGGGAACGCCGGCGGTGCTGGTGGGCCGGCCGATCCAGGTGGCCGCGACTATCAGCAAGCTGCTGCACGACCCGAAGTGGAAAAGTTTGATCGACCCTGCCCGCATAGGTGTCGCCGGATTTTCCGCGGGCGGTTACACCGCGTTGATGGTTGTCGGCGCAATACCGCACTTCAGCCGCTTCATCGACTACTGCAAACGGCACCCGAAGGACGCCGAAGACTGCGAGATGTTGCAGAAAGCCGAGGCCAAGGGCACTGCGAAAGCGGAGCTGGCCAAGTTGCAGGGGAGTCTCAACCGCTGGGGAGCGACGCACGATCCGCGCATAAAGGCCGCCTTCGTGATGGCACCGCTGAGCCTGATGTTCGACGCGAACGGGCTTGCGGACATCCATGTGCCGGTTTACCTGTATTACGGCCAGAACGACGGGGTGCTGCTGCCGAAAGAAAACGCGCTGCACATCGCGCCGCTCATCAAGACCTTGGTCGGCATCAAGATGATTCCGAAGGCCGGTCACTATGTATTCCTGGCTCCATGTTCACCGCAACTGACGAAGGAAGCGCCGAGCATCTGCAAGGATCCGCCGGGTGTGGATCGAACCAAGTTGCATAAACAGATCGACGCCGACGCGTTGGCTTTCTTTAACAAGACGTTGGCGATGCCATCACATGGGCACGGCCCCGGCTAGCGGAAAAGCAGTCGGGCCGCGGGGGCAGTCATGGATGCGAAGCAGCTCTACACGGAACGGGTAGACAGCTACACCAGCTTCAGCTCTTTCTTTCGTTCTTTCCAGGCGCTGCGGGCCTTCTTCGAGGCGCGGCATGACCTTCGCCCCGGCCTGCGCCTGCTCGATGCGGGATGCGGCACAGGCAGTGCGGGCCTCGCACTGTTGCAGGCACTCCGGCGTCGCGGGTTCGGGTACCAGTGCCTTCACGCGTTTGATCTCACCCCCGCGATGCTCGAACGGTTTCGCCAACATGCGAATGAACGGCGAATCGCCCGCGTGGAGATTCGCGAAGCCAACGTTG
>DASSOO010000391.1:0-6634 GCA_035700455.1 Gammaproteobacteria bacterium | reverse complement strand
GTCTGCGACAGGCGGTCGCTGAGTTGGTCGAACATGGAAAAATGGCGGAGTGTGGCCGACTTCGAGAGTCGTCATTATAACCGATGGGTAA
Organism: Gammaproteobacteria bacterium; assembly: GCA_035700455.1. Lineage (GTDB taxonomy): Bacteria > Pseudomonadota > Gammaproteobacteria > Natronospirales > DASSBR01 > DASSBR01. The sequence continues at coordinate 6,543 of DASSOO010000391.1, read as the reverse complement.
CTGCTTCCGGGGTGCGTTATCGATCGGGACTGGGGGCTGGGGACCGGGGCTAGAAGACCAGAGATTGCGACTGGTTCGAAATGCGCAGGCTCCGTCTCTCCGAACCCCGGCCCCTAGCCCCCAGCGCGCAGCGCCGCTATCATTCCCCCACCAAGGCAGAACGCGCAGTACTTGCATACTGATCCTGTGATTTCGATCATCGCACCGTTAAGCGCGGCGCTGTATTTCGGCGCCGGCGCGGGCGTGTTCCTGCGCACTCGCTCGCCGCAACCGGCGGCACGCCGCCTCGACTGGGTCCGTCTGACCGTACTCGTGGCGGCTGTACTGCAAGGCTGGCTGCTCTACCGGCTGCTGTTCACCGCCAAAGGCCTCGACCTCGGCTTCTTCAACAGCGCATCGCTGATCGGCCTCGAAATCGTGCTGATCACGCTGATCGCCAGCCTGCGCCAGCCGGTGGTCAACCTCGGCCTGATCATTTTCCCGGTCGTCGGCGCAAGTGCACTCGCCGCCTGGCTCGCGCCGCCCGGCGAACTGCTGATCGCCAATACCGACTGGCGGCTCGGCGCACACATCATCATTTCGTTGTCCGCTTACAGCCTGCTAGCGATCGCGGCTGCGCAGGCGATGCTGCTTGCAGTGCAGGATTATCGGTTGCGCCACCGCCAGACCGATCGGCTGATCGGGATTCTGCCGCCGCTCGAAGTGATGGAGCGGCTGCTGTTCCAGATGATCGGCGCCGGGTTCGCGCTGCTGAGCCTTGCGCTGTTCAGCGGCTTTATCTTCGTCGACAACCTGTTCGCGCAAAATCTCGTCGAAAAGACGCTGCTGTCGATCGTCGCCTGGTGCGTATTCGCATTGCTGTTGTGGGGCCGCTGGCGTTTTGGCTGGCGCGGCCACGTCGCGACGCTGTGGACGCTGGGCGGCTTCGGCGCGCTGGTACTCGCCTATTTCGGCAGCAAGTTGGTGTTACAGTTCATTCTCGGCCAGCACTGGCTGCCCGCCTGATTTCGCCATAAGAGGCCGCGCAGCTTGCAAAGCGTTCCGCTTGGAATCCTCATCGGCGTACTGGTGTTTCTGCTGGTGGTTTCGGCGTTTTTTGCCGGGACCGAAACGGGCCTGATGAGCCTCAACCGCTACCGGCTGCGTCACCGTGCGCGCGCCGGCCATCGCGGCGCGCAGCTTGCCGAACGGCTGCTGCGCCAGCCGGACCGGCTGATCGGCCTGATCCTGCTCGGCAATAACGTCGCCAACATTCTCGCCTCGTCGCTAGTAACGATCATCGCGCTCCGATTCGGGGGTCACCTGAACCTCGCGATTGCGGAAGGCTTGCTGGTGCTGGTCGTGCTGGTGTTCGTCGAGGTCGCGCCGAAGACGATGGCGGCACTTCGACCGGAGCAAGTGTCGTATCCGGCGGCTTACATCTACACGCCGCTGCTCAAAGTGCTTTATCCGGCCGTGTGGCTGGTCAACGCGATCGCCAACGGGCTGCTGTACCTCGTTGGCGTACGCCTCGACGAGGCACGCGGACAGCCGCTCAGCCGCGAGGAACTGCGCACGGTCGTCGGCGAGGCCGGCGTCATCATTCCGAAGCGCCACCAACGCATGCTGCTCAGCATCTTCGACCTGGAGGACGCGACGGTCGAAGACATCATGGTGCCGCGGAGCGAAATCGTCGGCATCGACATCAACGACGACTGGGACACGATCGAAAGCCAGCTGACGCAGTCGCAGCACACGCGGCTGCCGGTGTTCGCCGACAGCATCGACGACATCCTCGGCATGATCCATCTGCGCCAGGCGCTGCGGCCGCTGGCGCGCGGCGAGCTCAATCACGACACGCTGAAGGCGCTGGTGAACAAGCCCTATTTCGTACCCGAAGGCACTTCGCTGTACAAGCAACTGAGCAACTTCCAGAGCGCACGTCGGCGCATCGCGCTGGTAGTCGACGAGTACGGCGATATTCAGGGACTGGTGACGCTTGAAGATATTCTCGAAGAAGTTGTCGGCGAATTCACAACCGATCCGGCCGCAAGCCACCGCGACATATTTCCTGAGCCCGGCGGCAGCTTTCTGGTTAACGCGGGCATCAGCGTGCGTGCGCTCAATCGCGCGCTCAACTGGCAGCTTCCGACCGATGGCCCGCGCACATTGAACGGCCTGATCCTCGAATACCTCGAAGACATCCCCGAGCCGCAGACCAGCCTGAAACTTGCCGAACACCCGATCGAGATCGTGCAAACGGGCGACAACGCCGTCAGAACAGTGCGCATCCGACCGCGGCTACCGGTGCCACCAGCGAACTCAGAGCGCGTCTGACCGACCGCATCGCGTTCACCCCAATTGAGAGCGTCGCCCCAAGCGGCGTAAATTGATAAACGCTGCTTAGCCGCTTCGGCTTCCACGGACGGAGGGCCCTCATGAACGGACCACGATTTCTGGCCGCATTACTTGGCGCCCCGCTCGTCGTTATTCCCGCCCACGCCGCATCAGCAGGCGGTCGCCAGGCAGCTGGCGGCGAAATCCGGTAACGCATTCGACGAAACCTGGACAAAGGACATGATCGCCGGCCACAGAAAAGCAATCGAGATGACGACCGAGGAGATCCGCAACGGTTCTTCGAAGGAACTACAGACGCTTGCGAAGAACGCCCTGCCGGTATTGCAGAAACATCTCGGCATGCTCGAGAACGCGGCCCATACGCCGCATGGTTCGCCCTAGCCGCTCACGCAAGGAAGTCATATGCAATCGTCACCAAGGAAAATGCAATGGATGCTGCTGGTGTCCGCGCTCGCGCTCGGCGCCTGGGCCGCGCATGCCGGCGCCGCCGTCAAGAGCGTGTCGAAGCAGGATAAGACCTGGCTCGTCAAGGCGCACCAGGCGAATCTCGCCGAGATCAACGCGGGTATGATGGCCAAGCGCGACGGCCACAGTAAAGAAGTACGCCTCGCCGGCGATACGCTCATTACCGATCACACGATGCTCGATGGTTCGATGAAACCGGCGGCCTACGACCTCGGCGTAAGGCTGCCTGATGCGCCGTCAGCCAGGCAGCAGGCCAAAGCCAAGAAGCTGGAAGGCAAAAAAGGGATGGCGTTCGATAACGCGTGGACACAGGCGATGATCAAGGCGCACAAAAAAGCCATCGCCCTGACGAAGAATGAAATCGGCCACGGCTCGTCGCCGCGCGTCAAGCAACTCGCGAAAACCACGCTGCCGGTGCTGGAGAAGCATCTCGAAATGCTGAAAGGAATTAAAAAAGGCTAGCCGCTGGTTTCCAGCGCATCCGCCAACCGGTTGACCGGAACAACTTCCAGGTTTGCAATGCGCTTGCGCGGCGCGTTGTCGCGCGCGACGATCGCGCGCGCAAAACCCTGCTTCGCGGCTTCCGTCAGCCGCTCCTCGCCGCTGTAAACCGGCCGGATTTCGCCGGCGAGGCCGACTTCGCCAAACGCGATCAAGTCGGACGGCAGCGGTTTGTCGCGCAGGCTCGACAGTACCGCCAGCAGCACCGGCAGGTCGGCCGCAGTTTCACTGATACGCAAGCCGCCGACGGCATTCACGAACACATCAAGCCCGGCCGCGGCGATGCCGCCATGACGATGCAACACCGCCAGCAGCATGCCGAGGCGGTTGCCATCGAAACCGACGGCAACGCGGCGCGGATTGGCGAGAGCGCTTTGGTCGACCAGCGCCTGCACTTCGACCAAAAGCGGTCGGCTGCCCTCGCGAATGACAGTGATGCAACTGCCGCTGACCGGTTGTGGGTGACGTGCGAGAAAAATCGCCGACGGATTCTTGACCTCTTTCAGGCCGGTGTCCGTCATCGCGAACACGCCGAGTTCGTTCGCGGCGCCAAAACGATTTTTGACCGCACGCACGACGCGGTAACGGCTGCCGGCGTCGTTCTCGAAATACAACACGGTGTCGACCATGTGCTCGAGCACGCGCGGTCCGGCGATCGCGCCTTCCTTCGTCACGTGCCCGACCAGCAGCACGGCGGTACCGCTACGCTTCGCGAAGCGCACCAGTTGCGCGGCTGATTCGCGCAGTTGAGCGACCGCACCGGGTGCGGACGCCAGCGCCTCGGTAAAGATCGTCTGGATCGAATCGACAACGAGCACGCGCGGCTTTTCCGCTGCGGCCAGTGCGACGATGCGTTCGACGCAGGTTTCGGCGACCACCGCGAGCCGATCGACTTCGACCCCCAGGCGGCGCGCGCGCAAACCAATCTGCGTCAGCGACTCTTCGCCGGTCACGTACAGCACGCCGGCGCCCGCGGCCGACAGACGTGCCGCCGCCTGCATCAGCAGCGTCGACTTGCCGATGCCGGGATCGCCGCCGATCAGCGCCACCGAGCCGAGTACCAGCCCGCCGCCGAGCACGCGGTCGAGTTCGCCGATACCGGTCGTGAACCGTTCCAGTTCGTCGGCGCCGACTTCGGTCAGCAGACGGACCCGCGTTTCGCCGGCGTAACCCTGCGGTGCGCGCGCCGCGGCCTTCGGCGCCGCTGCCGCCACCGACTCGACCAGCGTGTTCCACTCGCCGCAGTCGGGGCACTGCCCGGCCCAGCGGACGCTTTCACCGCCGCAGGCCTGGCAGACATAGATTGTTTTAACTTTGGCCATGGCGGTTAAGCACACGTCGATACAGGAGCGATCGCCGGGTCGCGATCCGTGCCGTGGCCATCGCTCCTACAAGGATTCCGAAGCCGGAACGGCATTATGTTCTTCGTTTTCGCCGCAGACGCTGAATTTCACCCGCTGCGTCACGCCGCACAAAAGCTCGTAAGGAATCATGTTTGCGGCGCGCGCCAGTTCTTCGATCGGCAGCCCCTCGCCCCACAGCGTTACGGGATCGCCGACCGTGGCTTCCAGGTCACGCAGGTCAACTGCAATCATGTCCATCGATACCCGGCCGACAAGGCCGGCGCGGCGGCCGTTGACGAGCACCGGCGCACCGTTCGGCGCCTGGCGCGGATAACCGTCGCCATAGCCGATCGCGGCGATGCCGATCGGCATCGCTTCCGGCGCGGTCCAGGCGCCGCCGTAACCGACGCGATCGCTGGCGGCCAATTGCTTGACCGCAATCAACCGGGTGGACACCGTCATCACCGGCCTCAGGCCGTGATCGACGCCGCTGCCGTTGACGAGCGGCGATACGCCGTAGAGCAGAATCCCCGGCCGCACCCAGCCGGCATGGCTGTCGGGCCAGGCGGCGATACCCGCCGAGTTGGCGATGCTGCGCGGGCCCGGCAGACCCGCCGCGAAGTCATTGAAGCGCTGGATCTGCACGCGGCTGAAATCGTCGCCGGGATCGTCGGCATTGGCCAGGTGCGTCATCAAACCGATCGGCTGACGCACGCCGGGCAACGCGGTCAACAGCCGCCAGACCGCGTGCGCATCTTCGATGCGAAAACCGAGGCGGTTCATGCCGCTGTCGACTTTCAGCCAGACCGTCAGCGGATGCGCCGCGTCGAGCGTTTCCAGCAGCGGCAACTGGCTCGGATCGTGGATCACGACCTCGAAGTTCTGCGCGAGCGCCGCTTCCAGCGCCAGCCGGTTGCTGACGCCTTCGAGCAGTACGACCGGCTGCGTCAACCCGGCCGCGCGCACCGCGAGCGCTTCTTCGAGGGAAGCGACCGCAAATGCGTCCGCGCCGGCGAGCGCACGGGCCGCAATCGCAAGTCCGTGGCCGTAGGCGTTGGCTTTTACCACCGCCATTACCGGGCTGCCCGGACTCAGCCGTCGCACCGCGGCGAGATTGTGCCGCAAGGCGCCGACGTCGATCAGCGCCCGGCAATCGCGGCTCATGCGCGCGACCCCGCGATTGGACTCCGGACTTTGTTTTCAGCAGCGCGCATTTGGCGTATGGACGTGCCAACATTTTTCGACCGCTGAGAGCGGTTGAAAAATGGAGAAAACCAAAAATCGCATTTTTGGTTTTCGTCGCTGAAAAATCCATGGACGGATTTTTTCAGCATACTATCAGTAAACCTCTTGATCGAAGTTGTCAGGGATATAGTTTTCGAACCGCGTGTAGCGGCCGAGGAAGGTTGAGCGCACCATGCCGATCGGGCCGTTACGCTGCTTGCCGATAATGATTTCGGCGGTGCCCTTGTCGGGGCTGTCTTCGTTGTAAACCTCGTCGCGGTAAATGAACACGATCAAGTCCGCGTCCTGCTCGATACTGCCCGACTCGCGCAGGTCCGACATTACCGGCCGTTTGTTCGGGCGCTGTTCGAGGTTACGGTTAAGCTGCGACAGCGCGATGATCGGCACGCTCAACTCTTTCGCAAGCGCCTTCAGGCTGCGCGAGATTTCCGATATTTCGGTCGCGCGGTTTTCGCGCGTGCCGGGAATCTGCATCAGCTGCAGGTAGTCGATGACGATCAGCCCGATCTTGTGCTCGCGCTTGAGGCGCCGCGCGCGCGCGCGAATTTCGGTCGGCGTCAACGCCGGCGTGTCGTCGATGAACATCGCGGCTTCCGACATCAGGCTCACGGCCGAGGTAATGCGCGGCCAGTCTTCTTCCTCGAGCCGGCCG
>DASSOO010000390.1:0-2960 GCA_035700455.1 Gammaproteobacteria bacterium | reverse complement strand
GCCATAACATGCTGCGTTCCTTGCTCCACCGCTCGGCGGGGAGCCGTTAGTCCAGAAGGAAACACAATGCGACACTACGAAATCGTGTTTCTGGTCCATCCGGACCAGAGCGAACAAGTCCCTGCCATGATCGAGCGCTATCGCTCGATGATCGAATCCGGCGACGGCAAGATTCACCGCCTCGAAGACTGGGGCCGGCGCCAGCTTGCGTACCCGATCAACAAAGTCGTCAAGGCACATTACGTGCTGATGAATATCGAGTGCGGCCAGGAAACGCTCGATGAAATTGTCGGCGCGTTCCGCTTCAACGACGCCGTCCTGCGTCATCTTGTCATCAATCGCGCGTCCGCAATCACGGAGCAGTCGCCGCTGGCGAAGGCACCCGAGGAGAAGGAAGACGAACGCGACCGGCGCACGCGACCGGCACGTGACGATTCGGAAGACAGTGCCGACCAAGACGAGGATCAGGACGAGCAGGCCGACGAAGACGAGGAGGCGGCGCAAGCCGAATAAGCTATGTCACGTTATTTTCGCCGTAGAAAATATTGCCGCTTTACCGCGGAAGGCGTCGGCGAGATCGATTACAAGGATCTCGCGACGCTGAAGAATTACATTACCGAGACCGGCAAGATTGTGCCGAGCCGCATTACCGGCACGCGCACGTTTTACCAGCGCCAGCTGGCGACGGCCGTCAAGCGCGCGCGCTTTCTCGCACTGCTGCCGTACACCGATCGTCATTGAAAGCCTTTCTGGCCTGGCTGCTGCGCAGCCGGGCGGCGCGCATCGGCCTCGTTTCGCTGTTCGGGCTGATCCGGCTGTTCGGCCCGCTGAGCGGCGGCATGATCGCGCTGGTCGTGCTGCGCCAGGGTTGGCTCGAAGGGGTTCTGACGACGCTCGGCGCGAGCCTGGTGCTGGGTGCGGTCGAGACGGGGCTGCTGCACAGCGGCTTGCTGCTGATTACGGTGCCGACGCTGACCCTGTGGGTGCTGATTATCGCGCTCGCCCTGATTCTGCGGTATACGGCATCACTGGCGTTGATGGTGCAGGCTGCGACGGCCGCCGGCTGTCTCGCCGTGATCGCGTTTTTTGTCGCAACGCCCGACCCGGTCGCGTTCTGGCAGCCTGTTTTGACGCACGCGTTGCTGCCGGCACTGAGCGCGTCCGACGCGAGCCGCGACTGGACGCCGGTGATCGAGCGCATGGCGCTGCTGATGACCGGCGTAACCGGCGCCTCGCTGGTGCTCGGCAGTTCGGTCGCGGTGTTCTGCGGCCGCTGGGGCCAGGCGCTGCTGTATAATCCGGGCGGATTTCGCAGCGCGTTTCATGGCTTGCGCATGGGTTGGGTCGCGACGATCGCGGCGTCGGCCATCTTTGTGCTGGCGGGATTGTTCGATAACCACGTACTCAACAATCTCGCGATCGTGCTACTGGTGATGTTCATGTACCAGGGGCTCGCGGTGATTCACGCCGTCGCCGGCATAAAGCGCGTGCACGTCGGCTGGCTGATTCTGTTTTACGCGATATTCATACTCAAGCCGCTGTACGTGCTGGCGGTGGTCGCCGGCGGCGGCCTGGTCGACAACTGGTTCAACATCCGCGCCTGGGTGGCGCGGCGACAACAGGTGTAAACGATGGACGTGATTCTTCTGAAAAAAGTCGACAACCTCGGCGGCCTCGGCGAGCGCGTCAAGGTCAAGGCAGGCTACGGCCGCAATTACCTGATCCCGCAGGGCATGGCTGCGCCGGCGACGGCCGAAAATGTTGCCGCGTTCGAAGCGCGCCGCGCTGAGCTCGAACGCGAAGCCGCAGAATCGCTGGCCGCGGCTGAAGCGCGCCGCGCGGAACTCGAGCAACTGCCGCTTTCCATCACCGTCAAGGCCGGTTCCGAAGGCAAATTGTTCGGTTCCGTCGGCACCGTCGACGTTGCCGAACTGGTGTCGGCGGCGGGCATCCCGATCGAACGCAAGGAAGTGCGCCTGCCGAACGGGCCGATTCGTATCGCGGGCGAGCACGAAGTCGAGTTTCACTTTCACGCCGACGTGAGTTTGCGCAAAACCATTACCGTAATCGGCGAGGAATAAGCGCAGACCAAGCGTCTTTCGCGGCCTCCGGCGGCGGCGCTTGCGGGCGCCCGCGGCGTTGTCTAGAGTGGACCGCTGAACCACCGCGGGCGAATCGGGGAACATGCCGGGGGCCATCAGTAGTATCGACAGCAACGCGCGCAGCCTCGACCGGTTGCGCGTGCCGCCGCATTCCGAAGAAGCCGAACAGGCGGTGATCGGCGGCTTGATGCTCGACAACTCGGCGTGGGACCAGATTGCCGACCGCATCACCGCTGATGACTTTTACCGTCACGATCACCGGCTGATTTTCGAAGCGATCCGTGAGCTCGCCGAATCGGGCTCTCCCTCCGATGTCGTCACCCTCGCCGAATGGCTCGATCAGCGCAAGCTGCTCGAGCAGGCCGGTGGTCTGCCGTACCTCGCCGGACTCGCCAAGGACACGCCCAGCGCCGCCAACGTCAAGGCTTATGCCGACATCGTCCGCGAGCGCTCGGTGCTGCGACAATTGATCCGCATCGGCGGGGAGATCGCCGAAAGCGCGTTCAGCCCGGAAGGCCGCGGCGTGGTCGAACTGCTCGACCAGGCCGAGCGCCAGGTATTCGAGATCGCCGAGCAGGGTACGCGCACGCGCCAAAGCTACCAGCCGATCAAGAAATTGCTGAGTCAGGCGATCGACCGTATCGACACGCTGTCGCATTCGGATTCAACCATCACCGGCATCGCCACCGGCCTCAAGGAATTCGACGAGATGACCGCCGGCCTGCAAAACGGCGACCTCGTTATCGTCGCCGGCCGGCCGTCGATGGGCAAAACCAGCTACGCGATGAATGTCGTCGAAAACGCGGCGATCCACGACAAGGTGGCGACGCTGGTGTTCAGCATGGAAATGTCCGGCGA
>DASSOO010000389.1:0-4353 GCA_035700455.1 Gammaproteobacteria bacterium | reverse complement strand
GCGGCCGCAGCAGCACTTCGTGATCCAGCGCGTAGCGGTAGGCGCGCAATCCGCGGCGTTCCTGCCATGGGTACGGCGTGCGCGCCACCTTGTCCTTGACCATCTCGATCGCGACTACCATGCCATGCTGGCGCACTTCTGCAACGTGCGGATGATCGGCGAGCGGCGCGGCGGCTTCGGCAAGCTTCTGCGCACGCGCGCGATTGGCCGCGATGACGCCGTCTTCGGCAAAGATGTCCAGCGTCGCCAGAGCCGCGCTGCAACCGAGGGGGTTGCCGGTGTAGCTGTGCGAATGCAGAAATGCGCGCAGCGTTGCGTAGTCGTCGTAAAACGCGTCGTAAACACTGTCGGTTGTCAGCACGACCGACAACGGCAGATAGCCGGCGGTGAGGCCCTTCGACAAGCACATAAAGTCGGGTGCGATGCCTGCCTGCTCGCAGGCAAACAGCGTGCCGGTGCGGCCGAAGCCTACCGCGATTTCGTCGGCGATCAGGTGCACGCCATACCGATCGCAGGCTTCGCGCAGCAGCTTGAGATACACCGGATGATACATGCGCATGTTGCCGGCGCACTGCACCAGCGGCTCGACGACGACAGCCGCAACTTCTTCATGATGCGCGGCGAGCAACGTATCCATTGCTTCGAACTTGCGTCGTGAATGCGCCTCCCAGCTTTCACCTGCCTCGCGCTCGAAGCAGTCCGGACTCGGTGCGGACAGCGTCTGCATCAGCAACGGCGCGTAGGTTTCCTTGTACAGCGGCACGTTACCGACAGCGAGTGCGCCCAGCGTTTCGCCATGATAGCCGTTGGTCAGCGTCACGAACTTTTTCTTCTGCGGGCGGCCGCTGTTGAGCCAGTAGTGGAAGCTCATCTTGACGGCAACTTCGATTGCCGACGAGCCATTGTCGGCGTAAAAGCAGCGCGTGAGACCTTTCGGCGTAATTTTAACCAACCGCTCCGACAGCTCGATTACCGGCTCGTGCGAAAAACCCGCAAGCATGACATGTTCGAGCGTCTGCGCCTGCGCCGCAATCGCATTACTGATGCGCGGGTTCGCGTGGCCAAAGAGATTGACCCACCACGAACTGACCGCGTCGAGATAGCGGTGGCCGTCGAAATCCTCGAGCCATACGCCTTGGCCGCGGCGGATCGGAATGACCGGCAACTGCTCGTGGTCCTTCATCTGGGTGCAGGGATGCCAGAGGACGTTGAGGTCGCGGGACATTAAGGTTTGGTTTGTAGTCATAGCTCGGTAGTTTTTGTGCCGCCTGCGGCGGCGGGCTTCATTAACTTGCCGGGGCGTCGTCCCGGCGGCCGAGGTACTTTCTTTGGAAAGAAAGTACCCAAAGAAACCAGCGCCCGACACCGTTCGGTCTCAGCACGTCCCTGTGCTGAGACTGCCCGAATCGGAGCACTGGAAATCGGGCCGGGCGAGAACTCGGCTCGTCCCTGAGCCTCAAACAACTCGCCCTTGCTCCCGATTTCCAGCCCTCCGATTCGGCTCGCTCCACGGGCGCCCCAAGAGCCGGCCATCGTGGCCGGCAAGAAGGAAGACTTGCAGGAGTGGCGTCAGCCGCGATCTCCTATTGTCTTCCGCACAAGCGGGAATCCAGTCTTGGCTAGTCAGTCCTGAACGCAAAGCTCGTGAATTAACTGGCGAAACGTTGCCTGCGCCGGCGCGATCATGTCGAGACCCAGGTACTCGTCGGGCTGGTGGGCCTGGCGGATGTCGCCGGGACCGAGAATGATGGTTTCGAGGCCGAGTTCGCGGAAGAAGGGCGCTTCGGTGCCGAACGAGACCGCTTCTGCGCCGGCGCCCGTCAATCGTTCGGCGGCCGTAACCAGCGTGGCCTCCGCGGGCGTTTCCATCGCGTCGATACCCTCGAACAGGCGCGTAAACTCAAGTTCGAACGCGGTGCCGGCGAGGGTTTCGCGGCAGCGGCGTTGAATTTCTTCGCGTACTGCGGCGATCGACATCCCCGGCAGGGTGCGCACGTCGATGTGCAGGTCGCAGTCGCCGCAGATGCGGTTGGGATTGTCGCCGCCGCGGATCGAGCCGAGGTTGAGTGTCGGCGTCGGGACTTCGAAGCCGTCATGGCGATGGATGCTCGCAAGTTCGTCGCGGTACGCGAGCAGCATCGACATGATCGCGTGCATGCCTTCGAGCGCGTTGGCGCCCAGAGCCGGCTGGCTCGAATGGCCGCTTTTGCCAAGCACGTGAATGCCTTCCATGATGATGCCCTTGTGCATTCGCACCGGGCGCATGCGCGTCGGTTCGCCGATGACTACGTGGCGGCCGCCGCGCACACCGGAATTAACCAGCGCACGGCCTCCGCACATGCCGCTTTCCTCGTCGGCGGTTCCGACGATGATCAGCGGCCGCTGCAGATCGCTTGCGCGAAATTGCAGTGCGGCATCGATGGCGAAAGCGAAAAAGGATTTCATGTCGGCCGCACCGAGACCGTACAGGCGCTCATCCGCCTGGCGCAGCTTGAACGGATCGCTGCGCCACAACGCGCCATCATACGGAACGGTGTCGGTGTGGCCCGACAATACCAAGCCGCCATCACCGCGACCAAGCGTCCCGATGACGTTGAATTTGCCAGGTGCTGTCTCGATCGGCAGCACTTCGACCGCGAAACCGGCACTTTCGAGCCAACCGGCGAGCAGGTCGACCAGCGGGCGATTGCTCATGTCATGCTCGGGCGTGACGCTGCTGACCGACGGCGTCGCGATCAGCGCACCAATCATCTCGATGAGTTTGGGAGCGGTGGGGTTTGGCATGGCGCTCAATTATACTCGCCCTATTCGTCTGGTCTGTAACAAAGGAGCGCGCGTGTTTGAAATCACCGGGGACATCCAAGCGGGAGTCATCGAAGGCGCACGCCAGGTGCCGTCGCCGAACCATGACGCTCGGCCGACTGGTATCGTCGTCGATCTTCTGGTCGTGCATGGCATCTCGCTGCCGCCGAATGAGTTCGGCGGTAATTACATCGAGCAGTTGTTTACCAACTGCCTTGACCCCGGCGCGCACCCATATTTTGCGTCCATCTGTCATCAGCGCGTGTCCGCGCACGCGCTGATCCGCCGAGACGGCAGCCTGGTGCAGTTCGTAAATCTGAATGATCGCGCATGGCACGCCGGTGCGTCGGTGTTCGACGGGCGCAGCGCGTGTAACGATTTCTCGATCGGCATTGAGCTGGAAGGCGCGGACGACGTCGCCTATACGCCGGTGCAATATCAGGTGTTGGCGCAGGCCGCGCGTGCGATCATGCGCGCATATCCGGCAATTACACCGAAGCGTATTGCCGGCCACAGCGATATCGCGCCTGGGCGCAAGACCGACCCCGGCGCCTCTTTCGACTGGAACCGTCTGCACACGCTGCTGAATACGCGATGAGGCGTTCGCTTCTTATCCTCGCGCTGCTGGTATGTGCGCTCTGCGCAAAAGCGGCACCGACGCGCATCGTCAGCCTTGCGCCGAGTCTGACGGAGCTCGCATACGACGCCGGTGCCGGCGCTCGCCTCGTCGGCACCAGCGCCTATTCAGACTATCCGGCCGCCGCGCGCAAGCTGCCGCAAGTCGGCGACGCATTTCACATCGACATCGAACGTCTCGTCGCATTGAAGCCGACCGTGGTGCTGGCCTGGGCGAGTTCCGACCCGCCTGACCTGATTGCCAAGCTGCGCGGACTGGGTTTCAAGGTAGCGGTTTTCGAGCCGAGGGCATTGAGCGACATCGCCGCGAACTTGCGTCGTATCGGCCGGCTCGCAGGTACTGACGCACGCGCAAACCAGGCCGCCAGGGCATTCGAGCAGCGGCTGAAAGATTTGCGGCAGGACTACGCGAATCGCTCGCCGGTGCGCGTGTTCTACGAGATTTCGTCCGACCCGCTCTACACGATCAACGGTAAGCAGATCATCAGCGAAGGCATCGCGCTTTGCGGTGGGCGCAATGTTTTTGCCGACTTGCCCGCACTGGCCGCGACCGTCAATGTCGGCGCCGTGATCGCCCGCAACCCGCAGGCGATCATCACTGCCGGCGCCGATGCCGCCGCTCACGCGCGACTGGAAGCGTGGCGCCGCTGGCCGCACCTGGCCGCGGTGCAGCATGCCGCGCTGTTCATGGTGCCGTGGGACGAGATCGTGCGCGCGACGCCACGCATGCTGGATGGCATCGAAAAAATCTGCCGCGATCTTGAAACCATCCGGCAGCATCGATAATTGCGGACCGCGGCGTGGGCGTTACTTCGACGATTTTGTCCGGGCGCTTCGCCACAGCACTTCGCTGCCGCCTTCGTGGCGCGCGAGCACGCGGCCAAGCACGAACAATAAATCCGACAGCCGGTTGAG
>DASSOO010000388.1:0-3053 GCA_035700455.1 Gammaproteobacteria bacterium | reverse complement strand
ATTGGGGGGGGGGGGGTGGGGGCTGGGCCAAGACAGGCCATCTTCACCCCAGTCTCCAGCCCCCAATCGACAACTTGATTAGAATGAAACGACAAAAGCACACGCGCCGCCAAACAACCGCCCCATGCTTAAAGTAGATATCCACACCCACATCCTGCCCGAGAACTGGCCGGACCTGAAGGAGCGCTACGGTTACGGCGGCTTCGTGCAGCTCGAGCACCACGGCCCCGGCTGTGCGCGGATGATGCAGGACGGGCGCCATTTCCGCGACATCGACGCGAACTGCTGGGACCCGACGGTGCGGCTCGAGGAATGCGCGCGCGACAACGTCGGCGTGCAGGTGCTGTCGACGGTGCCGGTCATGTTCAGCTACTGGGCGAAGCCCGAGCACACGGCGGACCTGTGCAAACTGCTGAACGACCACATCGCCGGCGTCGTCGCCGACAACCCGCGCCGCTTTGTCGGCCTCGGAACGCTGCCACTGCAGGGGCCGGAGCTCGCAATTCGCGAAATGGAGCGCTGCAAGCGCTCGCTCAACCTCGCCGGCATTGAAATCGGTACGCACATCAACGACTGGAACCTCGATGACGAGCGGCTCGCGGAAGTCTTCGCTGCCGCCGAGGAACTCGACCTCGCAATCTTCGTGCACCCGTGGGACATGCTCGGCCGCGAACGCATGCAGAAGTACTGGCTGCCGTGGCTGGTCGGCATGCCGGCGGAAACCTGTCTTGCGATCTGCTCAATGATTTTCGGCGGCGTGTTCGAGCGCCACCCGAAGCTGCGCGTCGCGTTCGCGCACGGCGGCGGCTCGTTCCCGGCAACAATCGGGCGCATCGAGCACGGGTTTCGCGTGCGCCCCGACCTGTGCGCGCAGGACTGCGACGTCAATCCGCGCCGCTGGGTAAGGCATTTTTACGTCGACTCACTGGTACACGACGCCGACGTGCTGCGCTATATGATCGGCCTGATGGGCGCCGGCCGCATCGCGCTCGGCAGCGACTACCCGTTCGTGCTCGGCGAGCACCACCCCGGCGCGCTGATCGAATCGATGGACCTCGACGAAACCGACCGCGCCGCACTGCTGCACGGCGCCGCGCTCGACTGGCTCAACCTCGACGCCGCGCGCTTCGCATGAGCGCGCTCACGCTCGACATCGGCGGCCGCCGCTACCGCGCCGACTCCGCCGCTGGCCGCAGCCTCGCAATCCGTCTCGACTTCGGCGGCGCCCAGCCGAATTTCTTCGGCGCGGCCGCAGCTGAAGCACAAACCTATACGGCTGGCACGTTTACCGGCGACACGCACCGCGGCGGCAGTTGCAATGTCGCGACCTATCGCCTCACGCCGCACTGCAACGGTACGCATACCGAGTGCATCGGCCATGTTGTCGACGGCGGTATGACGCTTGCTGAAGCGCAAGTGCCGCCTTTCATGCCCGCGACGCTGGTAAGTATCGCCGTCGATGAAGGCCAGGCGATTTCGCGCGATGCACTCGAAGACGTACTGCCCGAATCGCCGGCACGCCAATTCCATTACGCGCTGATCGTGCGCACGCTGCCGAATTCTGCGGAAAAACGACAACGCGCCTACACCGGCGAATCGCCGCCCGCATGGTTTTCGGTCGACGCCATGCGCCTGATCCGCAAGGCCGGCATCGAGCACCTGCTCGTCGATCTCCCTTCGCTCGATGCAATGGACGATGCGGCGCTGACCGCGCACCGCATCTTCTGGGGACTGCCGATGCAGTCGCGCCGGCTGGGCGATGCGCAGCACCCGCACGCAACGATCACCGAAATGATCTACGTGCCCGACGACATCGCCGACGGCCGCTACCTGCTCAACCTGCAACTGCCGGCCTTCGCGACCGACGCGGCACCGAGCCAACCGGTTATTTTCCCGCTGGAGCAACTATGAACTTTCGTGCCGACCGCGACTTCGCGATCGAACAGGACCGCGCCGACCCGCTCGCCGCGTATCGGGATCAATTCCACCTGCCGCACAGCGCCGGCGACGAGCCCGATATTTATCTGTGCGGCAATTCGCTTGGCCTGCAGCCGAAGACGACGCAGGCCTGGGTTGCGCAGGAACTTGCTGATTGGGCACGCCTCGGCGTCAAGGGCCACCTCGAAGCGCGCCACCCGTGGCTGCCATATCACGAACTCGTGACCGACAAGCTTGCCGAGGTCGTCGGCGCAGAGCCCGCCGAAGTCGTCGCAATGAACACACTCACCGTCAACCTGCACCTGATGATGGTGAGTTTCTACCGTCCGGACGCCCGGCGTTACAAAATCATGATCGAGCGCTCGGCATTTCCCTCCGACCGCTATGCGGTTGAATCGCAAATCCGCTGGCACGGTTACGACCCGGCGACGGCGCTGGTCGAGGTCGGACGACCGGACGGCACCATCGATCTTGCCGAAATCGAATCGGTGATTGCGCGCGAAAGAGATTCGCTCGCGCTCGTGCTGCTGCCGGGCGTGCAATACCTGAGCGGCGAGTGCCTGCCGATGGCCGCGATCGCGAAACTCGCGCACGACGCCGGTGCGTCGGTTGGCTTCGACCTCGCCCACGCCACCGGCAACGTGCCGCTCGCGCTGCACGACTGGAACGCTGACTTTGCCGTCTGGTGCCACTACAAATACATGAACTCCGGCCCCGGCGCCGTTGGCGGCTGCTTCGTACACGCGCGCCACGCCCAAGCCGACCTGCCCCGCTTCAGCGGTTGGTGGGGTCACGACAAGACGACCCGCTTCGCAATGCGCCCGCAATTCCACGCAATCCCGGGCGCCGAAGGCTGGCAGCTGAGCAACCCGCCGATCCTCTCCCTCGCGCCGCTCGCCGCCTCGCTGGAAATCTTCGCCGCCGCCGGCATGCCCGCGCTCAGGCAAAAGTCCGTGCGCCTGACCGCTTATCTTGAGTACCTGCTGCGGCAGAAACTCGAAGGTAAAGTCGCTATCGTCACACCTGAGGATCCCGACGCGCGCGGCTGCCAATTGTCGCTGCGCCTCGCATTGAATCGCGAGCAGGCGCAAACGGTGTTCGAACGCCTGGCGGCC
>DASSOO010000387.1:0-14566 GCA_035700455.1 Gammaproteobacteria bacterium | reverse complement strand
CAAAGTGCCCCGGAAAGGTGCAGATGTAAACATACGTACCGGCTTTTTCCGGTACCGTGAAGGTGACCGAATCGCTGTGGCCGCCGGCAACCATGGCGGTATGCGCGATGATTTCGTTCGCCTTGCTCTCCGGAATGTAGTCGGTAGCCTTGGCGGTGCTCGCGGCTTGATCGAAGGCATGCGCGTCGACGCCGCTTTTCAGCAGCACGAAATCATGCGACATGGCCATCGCCGGCAGCTTCGAGTTGTTGACCAGCTTTACGGTCAGCTTTTCGCCGGGTTTGGCGGTTATTTTTTCGACGCTGAAGCGCAGGTTGTCCTGGCCGACGATCGTGATGGTCCGTGCCTGGATCGCGTAGGCCGGCAGCGCCAGCGCTGCAAACAACAGAAAAATTAAAGCCTTTCTGAACATGATCCTTCTCCTTGCTCTTGATGGTCCAATGGTTCGTCACGCCGCTGTTGCTGTCATTTTTCCTGTATCGGCGCCGGGTTCGCGATGCGTCCCCAGGTCGACTTGTTACCCCAGATGTTCTGCCGCAGGCCCTCGAGTTGCAGAATCTGCGAGTGGTCGGCAAACAGGTTGACCTCGTTGCCGTAGTTCTTGATGTACCACTCGAATACCGGCGGATCGGCCGCCTCGAACATCACGTGCTCAAGACCCATGCCGTTGATAATCGCCGCTGCTGCGCCGGTATTCCACTCGGTCACGTTTTCCGTAATGCCTTCGGATTCGATCATGATGATGTCCGCGCCCGCGTCGAGCGCGCGCTGCGCGCGCTTGATCAGATCGCCGACATCTTTCTTGGTTTCGGCGGCCAGTTCCGCTTCGCTCGAATCGCCGCCGGAGCCGAACTGGATGCCGAGTTCCGGCTTGGCCTTGAAGCCGGCCTTTTTCACCTGCTCGACCAGGCGGATCAGGCCGTTGGTCGGAATCGTCAGAAAGCCGGTGGAAATCTCGATAACGTCGAAGCCGACTTCCCTGGCTTCCCTGAGATATTTTTCGACCGCTTCCGGTCCATAGCGCAGGACGGTCTCGATCCAGCCGCCGGACGACACGTAGGCGTCGTGCTTGTGCGCGAGATCGCTGAACGCGCGCACCTGCTCGCGCGGCAGCAGCGCGAATGAGCCGCCGGCCCACTTGACGCCATCGACCCACTGGCCCGCGACCTCGAGTACGTCGGCGAGGTGGCGCGTGCCGTAGGTCGAGTAGTACGGCCCGCGGATTTCGGTCATGCCGAAGCTGCGCGGCTTCGGCGGGCGGTAGGCGCGGGGAACGAAATCAAAGCTGGTAGCACTCATAATTATCCTCCTTTATTGCGCTCGCGCGGCACATGCGCGAGCAATGCAGTCAAATCCTTTGTCGAATGCTTTTCGAGCCGGTGCACGACCGCGGCGATGCCGTCGCACAGGCGCGCACCCGCGAACGGCGTCGCCAGACGCGCAAACTTTTCGAGCACGGCGGTCCAGTCGAGCGGGTCGGTATGAAAGCCGTGGTACGACGCCGTCTCCGCCGACAGAATGCGGCCATCGTCGAATTCGACCTCGACGCGCGCCGGCATTTCGTCGGGGAATCGCGCTGAATAACCAGCGTCCGGCGTGATCGCGATTTTTCCGAGCAGCGCCTGAATATCGGCGCCGGCAATGCGGTCCGGGGCGTACTGTGCCGGCTGCACTTCGCCGTCGAGCAGTGCCGCCGCTACCATGTACGGCAGCGAGTGATCGGCTTCTTCCTTGGTGCGGATGTGGCGCTTGTCGCCTTCCTCGCCGCCACCGATGATGTCGTAGGCGACCTGGAAAGTTTTTACACGAACCGTGCGGATTGCATCGGCACGAAAGCCGGCCTGGCCGCGAACGTCGAGTGCGGCATCGATCGCCGACTGCGAATGAATTTCGGCGTTGTGCTTCTTGACGATCGTGTGCAGTACCGCGTCGAGGTTTTCGCGCGACCAGTCGATCGAAAACTCGCCGGCGATGGTTTCCTTGAAACCCTTGTTGCCTTCGAAGACTTCTTCCGGCCCGGTGATCCCGGTGCGCGCGAGCAGCGCGGCGAACGTGCCTTCCTTGGCGACCTGCGGGTAGGCGAGGCCTTTCCAGTTCGACAGGTTGCCGGTGCGCGTCACGCGCAGCGCGTTGTTGGCGGTGCCGGAGATTGCGATTGCATTGGCGATCTGGTCCGCGTCCAGCCCGAAGGCCTTTGCGGTCGCCGCGGCGGCAGCATAGGCACCCTGCACGGTATGGTCGAAGCCCTTCGCGCGTACCGGCGCGACATCCGACAGCCGCGCCTGCACCTGGTAGGCGACGGCAACCGCGGTCAGGAAGTCCTTGCCGGAGGCGTCGACGCTTTCCGCCGCCGCGAGCACCGCGCCGATGTTGTCCGACGGATGACAGGTCTCGCCCGGCGCGAGATAACTGTCCATGAAGTCAAGATAGCGCGATAGCGCGACGTTATAGAATGCGGCGCGATCAGGCGCCGAGGTACCGCCGCCGATCAGCGTCGAGGCGTTATTGCCGCCGAGCGATTCGGTGAGTTTATGGATCGCAACGAGCGGCGCGGAATCGAGTGCGCCGATCGCGACGCCAAGCGTGTCGAGGACGCGGATTTTCAGTTGCTCGAGCGCCGCGGAGCCGATTTGTGCAAAGCGCGCGGCATGAACGAACGCGGCGAGCCTGCGGACTTCGGTTACCGGCCGATCGGCCGGTGCCCGCTTGCGGACCGCGCCGTGCGCAGATGCTGTCATAACTCTACCTCCGTGTCCTTGAGTTCCTGGGAAGCGGTCAAGGCCGCTCCCAAGATGATATACCCGTCACCTCACCGCGGCGGGGTTGGTTTCGCAATCGGTTGCTTCGCAAGCGGCGCCGGTTGCGCCACCGCGCTGCCATAGGTCGGCGTGTGGCGGAAGCGCTCCGGTACTTGCCACATGCTGGCCGCGTACCAGACAGCCCAGGCGACGACGAACAGGGCCAGGA
The DNA here is from genome assembly GCA_035700455.1 of Gammaproteobacteria bacterium. GTDB lineage: Bacteria > Pseudomonadota > Gammaproteobacteria > Natronospirales > DASSBR01 > DASSBR01. The sequence continues at coordinate 11,599 of DASSOO010000387.1, read as the reverse complement.
CGAACACCCAGATCGGGATCGATGCGCGCGCCTCGGCGCGCCGCGGGTCGAACGGGTCGTCGGCACTGAACGCATCGACGCCGAAGCGAATCGTGCCGCGCCGCGTCGAGTGCGGCGCGAGGCCGGAAACCACGATGCCGGGCCCGTTATGGACCCGGAACGGAACCTCCTCGACGCCTTCCTTGCCGGTGCGGTCCTGCGCGCGAATCGTCAGGCGGTGTTCGCCGTCGGCAAGATTGCGCGTGTCCAGTTCGATGTCGGCCGGCAGGCGCTCGTCGACGATCGGCTGCGGATCGTTGTCGAGAAAAATGCGGACGCGTTCGTCAGTCATGCCCGTGCCTCGCGCGTTCATCGTTAAAGATGGTGTACTTCGCGTGGTGCCGATCGGTTTCGCCTGGCCGCCAAAGCATGCGGAACATCGCGGCAAAGCAGGCGAGGGTGATCGTGCCGGCAATCGCGATGATCGCGACGTTGCCCCAGAACGGTCCCGTCAGGTGGTGGTGCATTGCGGCTTTCCTCAGTGGCTTTTCGCGCGCGCGGCGGCGACGTCGGCAGGCGTAATGAACTTGCCGTCGTTGCCCCAGGCGCTGCGCTCGTAATTGATGATCGCCGCGATTTCGGCGTCGTCCAGCAGGTCGGCGAACGGCGGCATCGCACCCGGGTACAGCGTGCCGGCGATCCTTTGGCCATGCAGACCGTGCAGTACGACCTCGATGTGCTTGGCCGGGTCGGGATCGTTGACCGCCGGATTGCCCTTGAGCGGCGGAAACACGCCCGGCAGGCCGGTGCCGCTCGCCTGGTGGCAAGCGGCGCAGTTGCTGCCGAACAGGTTCTTGCCTCGGGCGAGATCGGGTTTGGCGGCCGGTGCGGCAGCTTTGGCCGGTACCGTGGCCGTGGCTGACGGCAAGCCGGTCGCCGGCTGCTTTGCCGGTACCGTCGCGGCTTCGGCGCCGGCTGCCGCCGGCAGCGGCGCCTGTTTGAGCGACTTAAGATACGCCACCAGCGCCACTGCTTCGTGGCGTGGAATCACGACGCCGTGCGCGGGCGCATAGGCCGGCGGCAGCGGCACCACGGTCGCGCCCGCCGGCGCCTTGGCGACGACCTTGAACATCCACGCAAACGACGGCATCACCGATTCGGATACCACCGCGCGCGGGTTGTAGAGGTGAATGTATTGCCACACCTCGCTCGGCTGGCGTGCGCCGACGTTCGCGAGGTCCGGCCCGGTGCGCTCGGAGCCGAGTAGTTCCGGTGTCTGGTACGCGAAATCGCCGGCGGCGGAGGGACGGCCGAACACCTTGTCCATCGGCAGCGGCCGCACCTGCTGCGTGTGGCAGTAGCTGCAGCCGTTGGCGACGTAAACGTCGCGGCCCTCGGCTTCAAGCGGCGTCAGCGGCTTCACGCCCGGACCCGGCGGTGTCTGCGACAACCAATAGCCGGGCGCGATGCCCATGATAACGGCGATGATCGCGTAAACCAGCGTCGCGCCGCCGAATACCATCAGCATCTTGTTCATGCCGTCGCCTCCTGCTCGGTAAGCCGCGTTGCGGCTGCGTTTGCAGGTGCACGCCGTATAGTCATGCGCCACACGTTCCAGCCGAACACGACGTGGCTCGCGAACATCATCGCGCCGCCGACGCCGCGCCAGACCCAGTACGGCTGCATATCGACGACCGACTGGATAAACGGCTTGCCGGATTCCCAGTCGAGCCCCTGCACCGTGCCGCCGATCGACAGCGCGATCACGTAAATGAAGCTACCCACGAGTGCCAGCCAGAAGTGCAGCGCCATGCCCGCCTTGCTGACTTCTTTGCCGGTGGCGGCCGGCAGCAAGGCATAGACGCCGCCAAAAACGGCGAAGGCAACAAAGCCGTACATGGTCAGATGCGAATGGCCGACGGTGTAGTTGGTGAAATGCCACACAGCCTGCAGCGAACGAAACGCTTCAAACGTACCCTGCGTCGAGCCGACCAGATACCCGATGACGCCGACGAAAATGAACAGCAGCGGGTACGAGTGCACCATGTCGCGCACTCGCCCGCGCATGGTCAGCAGAAAGTTTGCGGTGCCGCCCCACACCGGCACGAACATCGCAACGCTGAAGACGATCGCGGTGGTCTGCAGCCACCACGGCAGCGGGCTGAACAGAAAGTGATGCGAGCCGATGATCGGGTAGAAGATCAGGTTGGTCCAGAATGCGAGAACGCCGAGCGCGTACGAATAGATCGGCCGATTGAGCAGCTTCGGAATCGCGTAGTAAAAAATGCCGAGTGCCAGCGGCGTGAACCACAGCCCGACCGCGTTGTGCATGTAGAAGCCGGAGACTGCGACCTGCCCGAGACCATGCTGGTACCAGGGCAGAACCCCGACCATGGCAATAATGATCGTGAAAAGGGTGCCGCCGACGATGTACCAGTTGGAAAGGTAAATGTCTTCAGTCTTGCGTTGCGCGACCGTGCCGATCAGGTTCCAGGCAGTAATCGCAAGCGCGGCCACAAAAATCAGACGGATAGGCCACGGCCACTCACGGTACTCGAGATCGCCGGCGTTGTAGCCAAGATCGAGCGCAATGGTGCCGGCGACGGCGGCGAAATTAAACAGTGCCAGCCCCCACCACGCCAGCCGTGCGCTGTACAACCGTGCGCGCGAACTGTGCACTGTAATGTAATAGCCGAGACCGACAAGCGCGATCGAGGCGAAGCCGTAGAACGTGTCATTGGTGTGAATCGGTCGCAGCCGGCCGAACGTCAGCCATGCGCCGGAGCCGAAGTCGGGCGCGCCGAACTTGAACGCCAGCAGCACGCCGATCGCGGTCGCAAACAGCAGCCACACTGTCGACGAGATTGCGTAGCCGGAGAGAACCGCCGCCAGCGCCCGCTCGTCGGCATTCCGCACCGACGCGGCGGAGGCGTCTTGCGCGATCGCGCTTCGTTGCATTTTGTTCCCCGTTGATTGCGCGCCCGAACGGCGCCTTTGCGAGTGGCAGTCTAAAAAGCTTCGCCGCCACCGGCCTTGACGCAAATCAAGGCGGCGACGGTGGCCGGTTCAATGCCGGCAGCGCGGCGGGTATCGTCGAGTGAACTTCGTGGAAGCGAACGCCAACGCGTTGCGCGGCGAGAGGTACGCGAGCAGGCCGGCAGGATCGTAGCCGTGCGGGGGAGTGCTGATGTCTACCGGCTCTGCGTCTCGTGCGCCGCGTTGATCGCATCGAGCGCAATCGCCGAGTGCGCGTAGGCGGCACCGGCCCGCATTTCGGCAGCCACCCAGATCGCTTCCATGATCTCGCTGTCGCTGGCCCCGGCGCGGAGCGCCGCCTTGGTGTGGCCGCGGATGCAGTACGGGCACTGCGTCGTATGCGCGACGGCGACCGCGATCAACTGCTTGATCTTGGTGGACAGCGTGCCGTCGGCGAACACCTGCTTGCTGAAAGCCTGGAACGCATCATGCGTTTCCGGCGCGAGGCGCTTGCGTTGTTCGGCAATTTCGCGCGTGGATTGCGGGTAAACGGGATCAGTCATGGCGGTCTCCTCGTTATTGGAGGTTGGCTTCGAATCTTGTCGGATCCTGCAGAAAGGCGTCGAAGACGCGGATCGATGCCTCGAATTCCGCCCGGTATTGCGGCAACGACGCATGGGAATGCGGGCTCGCGGCGGCCTCGGCGTAAAGTTTGCGGGTGCGCTCAACCCAGGCGTGCGCGGCGGCGCGACCGTCGCGTTGTATCAGCAGCAGAATCCGTTGCCGTTCCAGCGCTTCCGTTTCACTGGTCAAGAGAGCCTCAATACGTTTGCGGCAAACGTTTGCGCCACGGACCATCCGCGTGGAGCGCCGCGTCCACAGCCTTATGGTACAACGCCTCCAGCTCGGCGTCGCCGCGAAAAAACGGCTTGGCTTCGCCGGGCACCGGCGGCAGCAGGATGTAGATCGCGCCGCAGTAGGGGCATTGCTCGCGGCCGCTCTTGTGAATCGGCAGATAAACTTTCGGATGCGAGTTCCATAGGCTCATACGCGGCAATGGACAGTTGAGCGGAAGATCCGCCCAGGTGATCTCGTAGGTGTTCGCGTCGTTGGGAACGTCGCCGGACGCGGGCATGTAGCGACCGGACTGCTCGCGCGCATGATCTTCGGCGCTGCGGTAGCCCATTACGGTTCTCCCCGGTCGAGATACGGCAGCTTGTTTGGCGTGCCGTCCCAGTCCTTCGCGTCCGGCGGGGCATCGATTTTTGCCGCGATGACCGGCCAGCGCGGCGCAAGTTCGGCGTTGATCTTGAAGAAATGCTGCTGATCGTCCGGCACCTCGTCGTCCGGAAAAATGGCATTCGCCGGACACTCCGCGACGCACAGCGTGCAATCGATGCACTCGTCCGGGTCGATCACAAGAAAATTCGGCCCCTCGTGAAAGCAGTCGACCGGACATACTTCGACGCAGTCGGTGTATTTGCATTTGATGCAGTTATCGGTGACGACGTGAGTCATGCGCATTCCCTCGGTTGCCGATCAAGGCTAGCATGGCGCCCGCGGCGTGCCTTGATGCATATCAAGGAGGTACCGGAACGACCCGCATCTAATGTGTGGGAGTGAAGCTCAAGGAGGGCGGCGGAAAATGGCTTTGAGTATCGAAAAACTGCGGCGCGAGCACCGCGTGATACAAAAAGTGCTCGATCTTGCGGTTGCCGAGCTCGACCGGCTGGAAGGTGCCGGTGCCGGCGATCCGGTACACCTCAAGCGCGCGCTCGACTTTGCGCGCCATTACTTCGACCGGGTACATCACCCGCACGAAGACCTGGTCTTCGACCGCTTGCAGTTGCGCGTGCCCGAGGCGCGCGAGGCGATCGAGCCGCTGACTGCGGGTCATGAGGCACTTTACGAGTTGGGCGAATTGCTCGACGAATATCTCGCCCGCTGTACCTGCGAGGTCGGCGCCTTCGATACCGACTTTGCCGCCATCTGCCGACGCTATCTCGAGTTGCAGCGCGAACACCTGGCGCGCGAGGAGGAAACCGCGCTGCCCCTCGCCGAGCGCTGCCTCACCGAAGCCGACTGGCAGGCGATCGCCGCGCGTCAGCACGCGCGCGAAAACCTGTCGGCCGGCGAGCGTGCCGCTTTCCGTTACGGTGCCCTGTATGAATTTCTGATGACCGCCGCGAATTCGAACTGAAATTGCCGCCATCGGCGACTATAATTTTCACCAAAGGTGCAGGCAGGAGGCCGGGATGGCACAAACTTTCAAAGTCGGCGACCACGTCGAATGGAATTCGGAAGCAGGCCTGGTCAGCGGCCGGATCATCAAAGTGCACACGCGCGATTTCAATTACAAAGGCCACATGCGCAGAGCGAGCGCCGCCGAGCCGCAGTACGAGATCCAGAGCGACAAGACCGACCACGTCGCCGCTCACAAGGGCTCGGCTCTCAGCCGCATCGGCGATTAGCCGCGGACCAGTGCGGCAAAGCCGGCGGGATCCTTGGTCACCGCCACGCTGACGATATAGCCGAAGACCAGGATCGCAAGCACCCACAAGCTCCAGCGCGCCGCGCGCGGCGCCGACGCACGGAACACGGCAACCCCAAGCACGATATAAAAGATCAGGCCGATGACCTTGGCCGTCAGCCAGTCGCTGTTGACGAACGGGAATTGGTGGATCAGGAATGCCAGCGTGAGGCCGCTGGCCAGCAAAAGCGTATCGATCAGATGCGGCGCGACCCGTAGCCAGCGCCACAACGGCCGTTCCGACGCAAGCAGCCACAGCCCGCGCGCGGCGAACAGCGACACGCTCAACGCGACGCAGCTCATGTGCACGAGCTTGATGACCGAGTAATACACAGGACTAATGCAGCGAACCTTGCAGCGCGTCGATATCGGGAATTCGGACCGTGTAGTCGTGCAACTCGATCAATCCTTCCTGGTTCAACGCGTGCAGAATGCGCGAAAGCGTTTCAGGCGTGACCGCAAGCTGTGCGGCAATCAGCGATTTGCGCGAAGGCAGCTTTAAAGCGATTGTACCGGCCGCGCCCGCGGGAACGAGCTTGAGCAAATAGTGCAGTACGCGGTAACGGCTGTTTTGCAGTGTCAGCGACTCGATTTCGTCCCAGTGTGCCTGAATGCGCTGCGTCATTTGCGCCATCACCGTGCGGCACGTGTCGAACGATTCGCGCAGCATGTCCAGATAAGCCGCCGATTCGATCGCCAGCAATTCGCCGTCCTCAAGGCCCTGTGCGTACACCGGGTAACGCGGCTCCTTCATGAACATTACGCTCTCGGCAAAGCTCTGGCCGGCGCGCGGCATGCGCATAATTTTTTCCTGGCCCTCGGCAGATATCCGGTACAACTTGATCGAGCCCCGCCTCACCAGGAAAAAACTCTGCGCGATGTCGCCCTGGGCGAACAGCATTTGCCCGGCGGCAAACGCGCGGGTATGCGTGTGCGGCGCCAGCGCGTCGTATTGCTGTTGCGACAGCGCCGCAAACAGGTAATGCCGGCGCAGTTCGAGCATCAAATCGCGGTCATTTGGCATGGTCGGCCTTGCGATAGCGTTGGCAGCTTCCGATTAATCGATCAGGCGAATGGATGCATGGTGCGAGCGGCTGGAAAGACGAAGTTTACACGTAGCAAAGGAACATTGGTGGCCGCTCGCCGCGCCGCTTCAGCAAATAATCAACGGTTCCCGGCTTGATCAGGATCAAGCGGCACGGGCCAAAAACACACTATAGTGTTCCTGCTAGACTTGCGCAAAACACCGGGCCAAAACCTTCATGCAGCGAGAAACGAACGAAGTGCCGGCCGTACGGCCGGTGCCCATTTTATTTGCCGCACCGCACCGGCCGTTTTTCTTTTTTGGGGCCGCGCAGCTCGTCGTGGCGTTGCTGTTCTGGCTGACGGTCCTGCTCGGTTGGCACAGCGTCGCAATGCCGGCACTGTCTGTTTTCGGCATTGCCGCACACGTTTTTCTGATGCTCTACGGCCTGTTCACATTTTTTGTATTCGGCTTTTTGAGCACCGTGTTCCCGCGCTGGCTCGCCACCGACCCCATACCGCCGCGGCGTTATGGACCGATCGCCTGCGCAATGGCGGCCGGGATCGCATGCTTTTATGCCGGCATCTTTACCAGCAGCGATATAGCCGTGGCTGGTGCCGTGGTTTTCGTCGCCGGCTGGGCGGGTGGTCTCGTCACGTTGCTGCAGGTATGGCGACGTTCGACCCGGGCCGACAAACGCTTCGCGCTGTTCCCGTTCGGTTGCGTCAGCGGCGGCTTTGCCGGTGCCTGCGTTTACATTGCCTGGCTGATCACACAGCAGCCGCTATTGCTTGACGTCGCAACGGCCGCCGGTCTCTGGCTGTACCTGGTGCCGCTGATCGTCGCCGTCAGCTACCGCATGATTCCGTTTTTCAGCAGCAACGTGCTGAGCGGCTATACCATCGTCAAACCCGGCTGGACGCTTCCGGCGACGCTGGCCTGCGTCGTCGGGCATTTTGGGCTCACCGTGTCCGGTAACGCGAACTGGACCGTCGTGCCCGACCTGCCGCTTGCAGTCCTTGCCGGCTGGCACGCGTGGCGTTGGGGTATCGTGCGCGCACTGCGGGTGCCACTGCTCGGCATGCTGCACCTGAGCTTCGCCTGGCTCGCGATCGCGATGGGGCTGTATTCCGCCGACAGCGTGCTGCGCCTGCTCGGTTCGCCGGCAGGACTCGGCTTCGCGCCGCTGCACGCGCTCGGTATCGGCTTCGTCACCGGCATGGTCGTCGCGATGGCCTCGCGCGTCAGCCTCGGACACTCGGGGCGGCCGCTGGTTGCGGACGGCATCACGCTGTGGACGTTCGCGGTGGTACAGGTCACCGCGGTGGTGCGTGTGCTTGCCGGCGTACCGCCGTTCCAGTTTACGGTGGCGAGCATTTGGCTGTTGATTGCGGCAGCGGCAATATGGCTGGTCGCGTTTATTCCATGGAGCCTGCACTTCGGCCGCATATATTCGCGACCGAGGATAGACGGGCGGCCGGGGTAAGGGCCGGCGATGATTGTCGAAGCCGGTTTGCCGCATGATTCAGGCGGACCGCCGCCCGTGTTTCAGCGGCAATCGTAAACTGCAAACAACTGTTCCACGCCGCCGTCTTTGGCGGCATCGTAGTTGAGCGCGCGCAACCTGAAGTCGACCGGCGGCTCGAGCGCGTTTCCTTTGACGAGCGTATCGAAGGTAATGCCGCCAAGAAGGCGGCAGGCTTGCGTGAGATACAGGCGATGGAAGACCTTGTCGGCGAGCAGCGTGTTCAACAGTTCGGAACCGGCGACCATATCGATGTTGGCAAAACCTTCGCCGGCCAGTGCCGCAATCAGCGCCGCACCCTCGACGCGCGCGCCCTCACCAGCGCTCAACACACGCACACCGCGAGCCGTCAGGTCGTCGATGTGTGAAACGTCGGCGGCAGCGCCGGTCGCGACGTAAACGGACCGCCCCGAGCGCAGCAGCGATTCCGGGATCGGCAGGTTCAGGCTGGCGGTAACGATGGCTACCGCCGGCTGCGGCGCAAGCCCGCGCGTACGCCGCCATTCGACCAAGTCGGCAAACGCCGCGCTGGCGCTGACCGGCAGGCTGTCCTGCGCAACGCCGGCTGCCAGGTCCCGTATGTAGCGGCCGGTTGTTACCACCACGTCGGCCGACGCCGCCAGTTCCTGGAACAATCGCCAGTCGCGCGGGTTCGCAGTCGCATTTGGTACCTTGCGCGTTTTGGTGTCCGGATCGGGCAACGAGATGCGTCCGTCGAGACTGGCGATGAAGCTCGCGTACACGAATGGCCGGTCCGCTGTGCCTGCCGGCCGCAGTTGCTCGTCGAGATACAGCCCGCGCAGCGGGATGCTCGCGACGGGGCCCGGGAACAGGTGCAGAACCTGATCATGTTCGCTATCCGGATGCATCGATTCATCATCCATGCCCGCCGCGGCGATGGCAAGCCGCAGTTGCCGCCGCCGGTGCGCTTGTATGCGTTGTACACCTTCGCCTCACCATCACCCTGCGGGCACGTGATAGCCTGAGCCCAACCAAAGGCGGACGATAGCCATGAAATTTACCGGCAAGCACGTTCTCGTTACCGGCGCATCGCGCGGCATCGGACGCGCGATCGCGATGGCGTTCGCCGCCGAAGGTGCGCGGCTCGCGATCCATTACCGCAGCAACGCAAAAGCAGCCGACGAGACGCTCGCCGCGCTGCCCGGCGGTGGTCATATCGACATCGCCGCCGACGTGTCGGAGCCGGCAGGCTGCGAACGGCTGGTACGCGAAACGGCGGAACGGCTCGGCGGCCTCGATGTGCTGGTGAACAACGCCGGCATCTACGAAACGCGGCCGGTTCTCGAACAGAATTACGCCGAATGGCAGGCGAGTTGGCGGCGCACGATTGCCGCGAATCTCGACGGCCCGGCAAACTTGTGCTTTCTCGCCGCACACTACATGCGGGCGCACGGCGGCGGTCGCATCGTGAATATCTCTTCGCGCGGCGCGTTTCGCGGTGAACCCGAAGCGCCGGCCTACGGCGCCGCCAAGGCGGGCCTGAATGCAATGAGCCAGTCGCTCGCCGTCGCGCTTGCGCCGCACAACATCTTCGTCGGCGTCGTCGCGCCCGGCTTCGTGGCAACCGACATGACCGAAAGTCACCTCAACGGTCCGCGCGGCGATGCCATTCGTGCGCAAAGCCCGCTCAACCGGGTGGCCGGGGCGGATGAAATCGCCAAGGCTGTTCTGTTTCTCGCCGATCCCGAGCTGCCGTCGGTGACAGGGGCAATCGTCGATGTTAACGGCGCGTCTTATTTGAGGTCGTAGCCGCGGCCGATACGCGGCAGGCGGCACCGGCGTCTCAACCGATTCCCAACGCCTCCCAAATCTCATCCACCCGCGACTTCACCGCGTCGGTCATCTTGATGGGCCGCCCCCATTCGCGCTGGGTTTCGCCCGGCCACTTGTTTGTGGCGTCGAAACCGATCTTCGAACCAAGCCCCGCGACCGGCGATGCGAAGTCCAGATAATCGATCGGCGTGTTGTCGACGATGACGCAGTCGCGTGCGGGGTCCATGCGCGTGGTCACCGCCCAGACCACGTCCTGCCAGTTGCGCACATCGACATCGTCATCGGTGACGATGACGAACTTGGTGTACATGAACTGGCGCAAAAACGACCAGACGCCGAACATCACGCGCTTGGCGTGGCCGGCGTACTGTTTTTTCATGCTGACGACAGCCATGCGGTACGAGCAGCCTTCGGGCGGCAGGTAGAAGTCGACGATCTCCGGAAACTGCTGTTGCAGCAGCGGTACGAAAACTTCGTTGAGCGCGACGCCGAGCACGGCGGGCTCGTCCGGCGGGCGGCCGGTGTAGGTGCTGTGGTAAATCGGCTGGTCGCGATGGGTGATGCGTTCGACAGTGAACACCGGGAAGCGTTCGACCTCGTTGTAATAGCCGGTGTGGTCACCGAAGGGCCCTTCGGGTGCGGTTTCGTCGGGATGAATTACGCCTTCGAGGACGATTTCGGCGCTCGCCGGCACTTCCAGATCGCTGCCGAGACAGCGCACCAGTTCCGTTTTGCCGCCGCGCAGCAAGCCCGCAAACGCGTATTCGGACAACGTGTCCGGCACTGGCGTGACGGCGGCGAGAATCGTCGCCGGATCGGCGCCGAGCGCGACCGCGATCGGGAACGGCTCGCCCGGGTGGGCGGCGCACCAGTCGCGGAAATCCAGCGCCCCGCCGCGGTGCGCGAGCCAGCGCATGATGAGCTTGTTCTTGCCGATTACCTGCTGTCGGTAGATGCCGAGGTTCTGGCGCGACTTGTGGGGTCCGCGCGTAACGACCAAACCCCAGGTGATCAGCGGGCCGGCGTCGTCCGGCCAGCAGGTCTGGATCGGCCATTGCGTAAGGTCGATTGCGCCGCCTTCCAGCCGTGTCTGCTGGCACGACGCGTCGCGCACCAGCTTCGGCGCCATATTCAGCACCTGTTTGAACAGCGGGAGCTTGCCCCAGGCATCGCGCAGCCCGACCGGCGGCTCGGGCGATTTGAGCGTGGCGAGCAGCCGGCCGACGTCGCGCAGCGCCGCGACCGAATCCTGCCCCATTGCCAGCGCGACCCGCTCCGGCGTGCCGAACAGGTTGCCGAGTACCGGCACCGAATGGCCCTTCGGACGCTCGAACAGCAGTGCCGGACCGCCGGCCTTGAGCGTGCGGTCGCAGATTTCCGTCATCTCGAGATACGGGTCGATTTCGACGGCGATGCGTTTGAGCGCGCCGCGCGCCTCGAGCTGGCGGATAAAGTCGCGCAGGTCCTGGTATTGCATGGCGCGGCCATTGTACATGCGGCGCGTTATAATCAAGCTATGGCCGCATTCGCCAACCCCGACGCCGCCGCAATTCGCGATCTGCTTGAGCAGGCGCGGACGATCGCGGTGGTGGGCGCCTCGCCGAACGCGGCGCGGCCGAGCCACGGCGTCTCCGCCGCGCTGCAACGCTTCGGTTACCGCATCATTCCCATTCATCCCACCGCCGAACGCATCCTTGGCGAGCCGGTCTTGCCCGATCTGGCGGACCTCGCGGAACCGGTGGACATTGTCGACGTGTTTCGCGCGCCGGAG
>DASSOO010000386.1:0-7372 GCA_035700455.1 Gammaproteobacteria bacterium | reverse complement strand
CGTTTTCCCTATCGAGCTGCGGAGGCCCTATGAGACTGCTGATCGCCGACGATGAAGCCCATGCGCGCGACCGCCTGCGACGGATGCTGGAGGCCATGGATGAGTGCGACGTGGTCGGCGAGGTTGCCGACGGCAAGGAGGCGTTGCTCGCCTGCGCAGAAACCTATCCCGACGCGGTGCTGCTCGATATCCGAATGCCCGTCATGGACGGTCTCGAGGCCGCGCGTCACCTGATCGCGACCGAGGAGGCGCCGCCGGCGATCATCTTCACCACCGCCTACCAGGAATTCGCGGTCGAGGCCTTCGACGTCCGCGCGGTTGCCTACCTGCTCAAACCGGTGCGCCAGGAGCGGCTCGAAGCCGCGCTCAAGAACCTGCCGCGCCTTAACCAGGTGCAGATCAAGGCATTGCAGGAAGCCTCGGGTTCGTCGGCGCGCCGCCATTTGTGCGCGCGCCTCGGCAACGAACTCAAGGTCATTCCGATGGAAGAGGTGCTGTATTTCCACGCCGAGCAAAAATACGTCACCGTGCGCCACCAGCACGGCGAAGTGCTGATCGACGATTCGCTGAAACAACTCGAAGCCGAATTCGGCGACCGCCTGCTGCGCATTCATCGCAACGCGCTGGCCGTGCTCGCGCAGGTTGCCGGCCTCGAAAAAGATCCCGCGGGCCGCATCCGCGTGCGCTTCCGCAACTCGGACGCGACACTCGAAGTCAGCCGCCGCCAGGCTGGCGAGGTGCGGCAGAGGTTGAAAAGTCTGTAAGAACGGGGTTCGGGACTCGGGCTGTCGAAGAGTAGAATTCGAGATTCGTCTTTTCCCGACTGCGGCTGGCCTTTGAGGAGCGCGCTGAAGCTAATGATTCTCTTCGCCCGAACCCCGAACCCCGAACCCCGCATCCCGTAACCCATGCTCATCGCCACCCGCAAAAGCGAGCTTGCCGTCTGGCAGGCCGAGCATGTCGCGGCGCTGCTGCGCGCGCTCGAGCCGGGACTCGATGTCAGCCTGTTGCCTCTGTCGACGCGCGGGGACGAGATCGCCGACCGCCCGTTGGCGATGATCGGCGGCAAGGGACTGTTCACCAAGAATCTCGAAGCGGCGCTCGTCGATGGGCGCGCCGACATCGCGGTGCACTCGCTGAAAGACGTGCCGGCGCAGTTGCCGGCGGGCATGCATCTTGCCGCGGTGGTTGCGCGCGAAGATCCGCGTGACGCATTCCTGTCGCCGCGCTACTCCGATCTCGATGCGCTGCCGCGCGGCGCGCGCGTCGGCAGCTCCAGCCTGCGCCGCCAGTGCCAGTTGAAGGCGCTGCGGCCGGATCTGGAAGTCATCAGCCTGCGCGGCAACGTGGGCACGCGGCTCGCCAAGCTCGAAGCCGGCGAATTTGATGCCGTCATCCTCGCGGCCGCCGGCCTCAAGCGGCTCGGCCTCGAAGCGCGCATCACCACCTGCCTCGCCCCCGAAACCTGCCTGCCTGCCGTCGGCCAGGGCACGATCGCTATCGAATGCCGCGCCGACGACCAGCCGACACGCGCAATCCTCGCGCGGCTCAATCATGCGCCGACCTGGACGCGTACGCTCGCCGAGCGCGCTTTCAATCGGCGCCTGCAAGGAAGCTGCCAGGTGCCGCTTGCCGGCTACGCGGAACTGGACGACGAGACGCTCTCGTTGCGGGGGCTGGTCGGACTGCCCGATGGCGGCCGGGTGCTGCGCACGAGCCGGATCGGTCCCGCCACTGAAGCGGTGCGCATCGGCGAAGAAGCCGCGGAGGCATTGCTGCGTCAAGGCGCGGACCGGATCCTGGCGGCCTTGAGCGAGCTATGAACGCGCCGCTGGCCGGCCTCGGCGTCGCGGTGACGCGGCCAGCGGGCAGCGGCGACGCGCTCGCGGCCCGGTTGACGACACTTGGTGCAAACGTGCTGCTATTTCCGGCGATTGTCCTTGAACCTGCACCGTTAAGCGCCGAAGCTGCGGACTTGTTGGAGGCGCTGGAGGGCTTCGATTGGGCGGTTTTTATCAGCCCGGGCGCAGTGGCGTGCTTCACGGATCTGCGCCGCCAGCGTGAGTGGCCCGCAGGCGTACGTACCGCCGCAGTCGGGACGGCGACGGCCGCAAGTCTGCGTGCCGCCGGTGCCGGTGAGGTGGTCGTGCCTGCCGCCGGGGACGGCGCCGCAGCGCTACTCGCCACGCCGGGCTTTGCCGCCGGACGCGGCGCGCGCGTGCTTATCGTGCGAGGCGAAGGCGGCCGTGCCGAACTCGCGGAAACGCTTGCGGCGCGCGGTGCCGAGGTTTCCGAGGTCGCACTTTACCGGCGTGTGCCGCCGGCCGACGGCGCACGCCTGTTTGACTGGCTGCGCGCGCAGCCGCGCCCGGCGTTGCTGGTAACCAGCGTCACCGCCCTCGAGCATCTCGAATCCCTTGCTCAAAGCGCGGAAGAGCGCACGCTATTGCATGCTGCGCAACTGGTGGTTGCATCCCGGCGTGTGGTAAAACAAGCGGAAATTTTGGATTACCGGCACATCAGCCTGGCCGCCGACGCCGGCGACGCGGCACTGACCGCGGCTCTGCTGCGCTGGTGGTCACCGGAGCACTCATGAGCGACAGCTCTGCCCCCGATAATAAAAAGCCAACACCGGAAGCCAGGGCAGCGCCCCGGGATCGGCCGCGCAAGCGTTCCTTTGCGCCGATTTTCAGTGCTCTCGCAATCCTGATCGCGCTCCTGGCGCTCGCGGGAAGCGCGTATCTCTGGCGGGAATACCGCACGCTCGACAGCAGCCGGACAACGGCGGCCGCGGCCTTGCAGAAAACGCAGCAGCAGGCCCAGGCACTCGCCGCCCTGCAACAGCAGCTTGCACAACTGAGAAACGCCGCCGCGACGCAGGCAGATATCAACCGCGTCGAACGCCATGACAGCAACACAGCCGACGAGCTGAAGCAGCGGCTTGCCGGCGTCAACGAAGCGCTGGCCCGGCTCCGTCGGCAGATAGGCTCCGGTCAGACTGCGGCACGTCTCGACGATGCCGCATATCTCGCACGCATCGCGCAGCATCAGGCACAGATTGTCCGCGATCCTGTCGCGACAGTCGCGGCGTTGACCGCCGTCGACAGCGAACTTGCCGGGATCAATCGTCCCGGAGTCGACGCCGTTCGCGGCCAGGTTGCGGACGCCCTCGCGCAACTCAACAACGCGCCGCGCGCCGACAGCAGTGCGCTGGCGCGGCAGTTGGCGAGCCTTGCCGAACGTGTCGAATCCCTGCCGCTCAAGCGTCTCCAGGGCACCCCCGAACCGGCGTCGAAGCCCGCGCCGCCTGCGACCTGGTGGCAGCGGCTCGGCAACGGCCTGGCGCGCGCATTCCACGAACTCGTCACCGTACGCCGCAGCAACGGCACGAGCGCGCCGCTGCTTGCGCCGCGCGAGCGCTACTTTCTGTACGCCAACCTGACATTGCAGTTCGATGCCGCCCGGCTCGCGGCACTGCAGCGCGACGAGGCCAATTTTCAGGCGAGCCTGAAGCGTGCGCAAGACTGGCTCAATAAGTACTTCGATGCCAACGCAGCGGCAGTCAAGGCAGTCGAGGGGCAGCTCACGGCGATGCAAAAGGCACGGCTTGATGTAACGCTGCCCGATCTCGCGCCACTGGTGCAGGCGATCGAGCAGCTTCAGCAGCCGAAAGGCGGCGCCCAGTGAAACGCCTGATCTGGCTGCTGGTCATCCTTGCAGTCGCGACGTTCATCGGCGTCGCGCTCAATGCCGACAACGGCTATGCGCTGTTCAGCTACCAGGGCACGACGATCGAGATGTCGCTGGTGGCGCTCGCATTCTTTTTGATCGTCGGCTTTGTCATTTTGTATTTCCTGTTCCGCACCGCCGGCCGGTTTGCGCGCATCCGCCGCGGCGCCGGCGAGTACCGGCGCATGAAGAGCCGTCAGCGTGCCAACCGCGCGTTTATCGACGGCCTGATTGACGTTTCCGAAGGCCGCTGGGAGAAGGGCGAGCGCGAAATTGTGCGCGCCGCCGACACCAGCGACATGGCACTGATCAACTACCTCGCCGCGGCACGCGCCGCCCAGTTGCAGGGCGCACACGAGCGTCGCGACGAATACCTGCACAAGGCCTACGAAATCGATGACAAGGCGCGCATGGCCGTGCTGCTGACGCAGGCGGAACTGCAAATCGCGCATCGTCAGTTCGAGTTGGCACTGGCGACGTTGCGCCGCATGCAGGAACTCAACCCGCGCCACGCCTACGCGCTGCGCCTGCTGTCGCGCCTGTACACCGAACTCGGCGATTACGAGCAGTTGCACGCGCTGCTGCCGTCGCTGCGCAAGCAGGACGCGCTGCCGGCACAGCATCTCGACGAACTCGAATTGAAGGCGGCGACCATGCTCATGAGCAAGGCCGCGACGCGCGGCGATGCCGCCGCGATTAACAATATCTGGAGCGGCCTCAGCAAGAACCTGCGCAACGACGCCGTCGCCGCGCATGCCTACGCAGCGGCGCTGATCGACGCCAACGCCGGCGACGCGGCTGACGAATTTATCCGCGCGCGCCTGAAGGCTCGTTGGGATGAGGAACTCGCGCTCCTTTACGGCACGATCAAGACCGACAGCTCCGCGCGCCAGCTCGCGCGCGCGGAAAGCTGGCTCAACGAACACGGCGACAGCCCCGCGCTGCTGCTCAGCCTCGGCCGTCTCGCGATCGCGTGCGAGTTATGGGGAAAGGCGAAAAGCTATCTTGAGGCGAGCGTCAGCCACGGCAAGCGACCGGAAGCTTACGCCGAGCTGGGCCGGCTTCTGGAGTCGATGGGCGAGGAATCCGGCGCCAGCAGCGCCTACAAAAACGCGCTCGCGCTGACCATGGAAGCACCGGTTCCCGTTACCGCTAGGAAGGCATTGCCTGCCGCGAATCCAGCCAGCCGGTAACGTCTTCCCATTGCCGCACGTCCGGCAGCGCCAGGTACGGCGGCAACTCGACGATGCCGAGGCCGCGGGCGAAGGCGCGGATGTAGTTCTGCGCCTCGCGCAACCGGCCGACGATCGGCAAGCGCAGGCGATTCAGGAATATACCCAAATCGTGGGCGATCAGCGTCGTGTCGCGCACGCGGTTGGCGATCAGGCCGACCTTGGCTTCCTTGCGCTCGATCTTGCCTACATGATGCAGTTCGTCGACGAAGTGCTGCACCGCGAAGATGTCCACCGGCGACGGCAGCACCGGCACCAACACCGTGTCGGCGCGGCGGACGAGTTCGGTGATTTCAGCACCGTGAGAACGCGCCGGCGCATCGATGATCAGCATATCGATGCCGCGTCCGACGGCGCGCAGACCGTCCTCGTAGGCGGCAATGCCCTGGATCGGCGGGCGCTCGGCCGGCCGCAATGCCAGCCAGTCCAGGCTCGAGCGCTGCGGATCATAATCAGCGAGAGCCGTGGTCAGACCCCGGTTGGCGTAGTGACTGGCGAGATTGGTCGCGACAGTTGTCTTGCCGCAGCCGCCCTTCGGATTCAGGACCATGATCGTACGCATGACGCCTCCTCTTGCCGCTGATGCGCTGCGGTTAAGTATAGACCCTATGAGAAATTTTGACGGTTCAATTCCCGCCGCGGGTTTCATACGGCGTTCAAGGCCGATTCGTAGCGAGTTCCGACGCAGCAATCCGCGTACTCGGAAAATCCGCTTCATGTACCCCTGTGCAAAAATGCTTTAACGATACCCTCAGTTGCGTTCAGCCGCGATTGTCATCAACCTCCACCGCCAGTTAATACTGAATCGCTCGACGCTCATAATCCGAAAGCCCGCCTTTCCGAGGAGGGCGCAGCATTCGTCGCTGCGGAAAATGCGCTCAATCGGGCGCCTCGTCAAACGCAGCCAGGCCGCGAGCAGGGGATAGAAAAAAAAGTCGCCGCACCAGTCGGTTAGAACCAGGCAGCCGGCCGGCTTCAGCACACGGCGAATTTCGGCCAGCGCCGCCGCGGGACGCGGCAAATGGTGCAGGGCACTGGTCAGGGTAACGACATCGTAGCTTGCGGGGGCGAGCGGAAGCACGTCGGCAGCGGCGCGCAGCAGGCACACATCGTCGGGCAGCTTGGTGCGCGCGACGGCGAGCATCGCGGCGGAAAGGTCCACACCGGCAAGGCGCAACGGCGGGGACTGCGCAGGCAGGCGGCGCAGCAGTTCGCCGGTACCGCAGCCGACATCGAGCAGCGCCTCGCCGCCGCTCAGCGACAGATGCGCGAGGGTCGCGTCAAGGCTGACGTCAATGTAGCGGCGCCAGCGCCGGTCGTAGTCAGGCGCGAGCCGGTCGTATTCGTGCCGGTGCTTTCGACGGAAGCGGGTTATTTCCCGCCCTTCTCGACCTTGTGGACGAGGAAGTCGATCGCCTTCGGCAGGTCCGGCGGACCCTGGCCGGCCACGAGCGTCGCGGTGTAGCGGCCGCCCACAGCGATGGTTGGCACCCCCATGATCTGGTAGGCGGATTCTTCCTTGGCGGCTCGCTTCATGTTGACGGCGACCGCAAACGAATTCCAGGCGGAATCGAAGTCCTTGCCACTGACCCCGTGCTTCTCGAAGAATTGCTTGAAGTCGTCCTTGCTCTTGAGGATGTGATGGCGAATATGAATCTCGTCGAAAATCGCCTTGTGCAGCTTGTCGACCACGCCAAGCGCAACTTCCGTGTAATACGCCTGCGCCATGGGCTTTGCCCAGGCATAGCCTTGCATCACCGGAATGCGTTTGAACTCAACGTTTTTCGGCTTGTGAGCCAGCCAGTTCTCCAGATACGGCTCAAAAGCGTAGCAGTGCGGGCAGGCGTACCAGAAAAACTCCGCGACTTCGACTCGGCCCGAACCGGCGTCCGTCGGCTGGGGATTGTCGAGGGTCTTGTAATGCACGCCGCCCTCGGTCGCGGCGAACGCGCCCGGCAGCAGCATGATCGACAGCAATGCGGCGACAAGTAGATTTTTCATCTTATTTGTCCTTCAGTTCCTTGTCCGCGAGGAAGTTTACGACCTGCAGCAACTGCGGCCAGCCGCTCACGTCCTGGGGTCCGGTGGAATATTTGCCGGCGACGATCATCGTCGGTACGCCAAGGACGCGATAGCGCTCGGCAAGCACCTTCGACTGTTTCAGCCTGGTGTGGACGGCAAAAGAGTCCCAGGCGTTTTCGAAATCCTTGCGGCTGACGCCGTACCCTTCAAAAAACTGCTCGAAGTCCTGTTCGCTGTTGAGGAAATGGCGCTTGATCTGGATTTCGTCGAAGATCGGCTTGTGCACCTTGTCCAGCACGCCCAGTACCTGCGCGGTGTAAAAAGCCTGCGCCTGCGGAATCCAGGCCGCGCTCATAGTTGCTGGTACGCGCCTGAACACAATGTTGTCA
>DASSOO010000385.1:0-3959 GCA_035700455.1 Gammaproteobacteria bacterium | reverse complement strand
ATGGACGTTCGACGGCATTCCTTCAAAAGTACCGTACCGAGAATCAGGTTATCTTACTCAATGATGACGAGATTCTCGAGTCGTTTGCCTTGGCTGCTCAATATAGAGCATTGTTCGATTTCGTTGGTGCAGCGAAAGTTGAATTTAACCCGATCATCCGGGGTGCCGGGTTTCTAGGTGTATGTTCAGCCGACCTGTCTATCGACGACACCCTTTACGAGGTAAAAACGGTCTCCAGAAAAATAACTGGAAGGGACATACGGCAGTTGATGGTGTATTTGGCACTCCAATATTCCACAGGTATACGACGATGGATTTCAGCCGGATTTTTTAATCCCAGGAAGTCTTTACACTATAAGTTTTCTATTGAACATCTGATCTATAGAACGTCAGGAGGTCGTGCGGTGCCAGATGTCTTTGGGGCTATTATCGATTTTCTATCAACTAGGGGCGTCGAGATTGATACCGAATTTTGAAGGTCACCGCGTTGGTAGAGACTCGACTGAACAAATTGTGGCTCTACGCTAGAACATTCGGCAGTTCATCACGGATACGTTCAGGAGTTACCGTAGACACGTAACGCTCCCCACACCCGGCCCTCTCGATCAACCAGACTCCGTGAAATTCCATTTGATTCCCTTGCCGAACAGGCCGGACTTCTCACTCTTCAGAATCTGATACAACGGATGCGTGTTTGGGCCACCAACGTCGATCTCGGCGAACCGCCGAAACCTTCCGTCATAGTCGGTTGAGCAGAACTCGTGGACTTCCGGCGTCTGCTCCACCCACCGGATGGTTGAGCTGGCGACGCATCCGGTTACTCAGGTCAATCACATGATCACTGCCTGGCACGCGGCCCCAACCGCCATTCAGCCAACTCAAATACCCCCTGCACCACCAGCGCAAGCAGCGCCGCCGGTACGGCGCCTTCCAGAATCAACGGGATCGAATCGAGTCGAATACCGGTGAGGATCGGCTGGCCGTAGCCGCCGGCGCCGATCAGCGCGGCAAGTGTGGCAGTCCCGATGTTGATGACGGCGGCGGTCTTGATGCCGGCGAGGATCGGTCTGAGCGCGAGCGGCAGTTCGATCAGCCGGAGCCGCGCAAACGGTGGCAGGCCGAGCGCCTGCGCCGATTCCGCCAGGGCCGGGTCGATATCCGTGAGCCCGGCGTGCGTGTTGCGCACGATTGGCAGCAGGCTGTAGAGAAACAGCGCAAGGATTGCCGGCGGCCCACCGATACCGAGCAGCGGAATCATGAAGACCAGGAGTGCCAGCGCCGGGATCGTCTGGGCGATACCGACAAGTGCGAGAATGACCTGTCCGGTCAGTCGAAAGCGCGCCGCGGCGATACCCAGGGGAATTGCAATCAGGATAGCCGCGGCCAGCGACAGACCGACGAGGTATAGGTGTTCGGTCGTACGGGTTGCAAGCCGATCCCAGAAACCTTCTGTGGCTACGTTGCCTGTCAGGCCAAGGAATTGCGCCGCGACAACTTCATCCGATCGGCCCTTGAGTTTTACGGCGGCGTTCATGCGCCGCATCGCGGCCGTGCTGATTCTGTTCGCAAAGGCTTCTATGCGGGCGACGACCTGCGGCGCACGGGTCGCCAGGTCGTCGCGGTATAGAAACACCGCGCGGTAATCCGGGAAATAATTCCGGTCGTCGCGCAGCACCCGCAAGTGATAGTAGAGAATGTTGGCATCCGTCGAATAGACGTCGGTGAGCGCGATCGCGCCGGATGCCAGTGCCCGGTATGCGAGTTCGTGTTCCAGCCCGCGCACCTGCGTTTGCGGCAGACCGTAGGCGCGTTGCAGTCCGGGCCAGCCGTCGCCGCGCGACATGAATTCGTTGCTGAAGCCGAAACGCAGTTGCGGGTAGCGCTGCAAATCTGAAATGCTGCGGATGCCGAGCTTTGCGGCTTCGTCCTCGCGCATGCCGAGAGCATAAGTGTTGTCGAACCCGAGCGGCGGACCCATGCGAATGTGATATTTCGCAAGCGCATGTTGGAGCGCCGCGCGCCGGTCCGGCACATGCTCGCCGGCAAAAATCTCGCGCGCCAGCGTGCCTGTGTAGTCCGCATAGACGTCGATATCGCCGCGCGCCAGCGCGTCCCATACGACCCGCGTGCCGCCCAGCTCACGCCGGTGCGTCACGGTTGCGCCCGCTTCGCGGGCCAGGTCGGCGGCTATATCGCCGAGGATGACCGACTCGGTGAAAGCCTTGGAGCCGACGGTCACGTGCGGCGGTGCGGCATTCGCGGTAGCCGCAGCCGCAACCAGCAATAAAAGCGCGCAAGCAAGCCCTTTCAAAGTACGGACCCGCCGGCGCCTGCTGGCGGGCGCTGTGCATTGACGAAACGGCTGACGAACGGCTCGGCGGGCGTTTGCAGCAGGTCGTCGATGCTGCCGCGCTGCACGATCTGCCCGTCGCGCAACAGCACAATCTCGTCGCCGAAGTAGGCGGCCTCGGAGAGATCGTGCGTCACCAGTACGACGGTCTTGTCGAGGCGCTTGAAGATCGCTTTCAATTCCTGCTGCAAATCATGGCGGATCAGCGGATCGAGCGCACCGAGCGGTTCGTCAAGCAGCAGAAAGTCCGGGTCGAGCATCAGTGCGCGCATCAGCGCGACACGCTGGCGCTGCCCGCCCGACAACGCCTGCGGATAACGCTCAAGCTGGCTTGCTTCCAGATGTACCAGCTCGGTCAGTTCGTCGACGCGGCGATCGATCTCGCGCCGGGTCCGCTTCAGGTAACGCGCAAGCAGCACGACGTTGGCGCGCGCGGTCAGGTGAGGAAACAACCCGCCTTCCTGGATGACGTAACCGAGTCGGCGGCGGTGAGCAAGAGCGTTGGCAGGCGTCAATGTTCCGTCGTCCGCCTCTACGCTGCCGCGGTCTGCAAAGGTCAAGCCCGCGAGCAACTTCAAAGCTGTGGACTTGCCGGAACCACTCGGCCCCAGCAGCACTGTAGTT
The DNA here is from genome assembly GCA_035700455.1 of Gammaproteobacteria bacterium. Lineage (GTDB taxonomy): Bacteria > Pseudomonadota > Gammaproteobacteria > Natronospirales > DASSBR01 > DASSBR01. The sequence goes on along the minus strand of DASSOO010000385.1, from coordinate 985 downwards.
GCGCGCGGCCGGATACCGGCAGAAACCCCGTGCAGCGCGGCCACCGGGCCAAAGTTCTTGTGGACGTCGCACAACCGCATGGCAGCACTATAGCGGATGGAGGTTTGGAACGCCTTGCACCCCGCCGTCCGTCATGGCCGTACACCAGCACCGTTCGACTCGCGCACCGGCACGATCCGGTATCCGTTGAGCCTGCCGAGTCGCACGCGGCAATTACCCTCGAGGATTCATAATGGGGAGGCGTCGATATGCAGGACCTGTTTATACTGGACGAGTGCATCAGGAAAGGAAGCCGATCGATGTCACCCACGGACGGAAACAGCGCCGCTAACTTTATGCCCGCACAGCGATCGCTGGGCGCGCTCCGGCAGGCGGCTGCCACATGCCGCGGCTGCGATCTTTACAAGGCTGCAACGCAAACGGTTTTCGGCGAAGGCCGAAAGCGCGCGCGGCTGATGCTGGTCGGTGAAATGGCCGGCGACAAGGAAGATCTGGCCGGCAAGCCGTTCGTCGGTCCGGCCGGGCGGCTGCTCGACGAGGCGCTGGCAGCAGCCGGAATCGACCGCAAAGACGCCTACGTCACCAATGTCGTCAAGCATTTCAAGTGGGAGCCGCGTGGCCGTCGCCGGCTACACAAGAAACCGAGCCGTTACGAGATCAATGCGTGCCTGCCGTGGCTTGAAGCGGAAATCGAGCTCGTCAAACCCGAAGTATTCGTGTGTCTCGGCGCCACTGCCGCCAGGGCGCTCCTGGGCGCGGACTTTCGCGTTTCCGAAATGCACGGCAGATTCGTCGAATCCGACTGGGCTCGCCACACCATGGCGACCATGCACCCGTCGGCCGTGCTTAGAATGCGCGACCATGCATCGCGCGAACGTGCACGCAAGGAACTCACCGTAGACCTGGCCGAAGTCGCGCGCGTGCTGGGGAGTTGAAATGATGGTGGCCAGGGACAGAATCGAACTGCCGACACGGGGATTTTCAG
>DASSOO010000384.1:0-2276 GCA_035700455.1 Gammaproteobacteria bacterium | reverse complement strand
CCGCGCTTCATGCCGAGCCAGTCGAACAGCATCTTGCCCGACATGATCATGGCGTACGGATTGGCGATGTTCTTGCCGGCGATGTCGGGCGCCGAGCCGTGCGTTGCCTGTGCCATCGCGTGACGGTCGCTGGCGTTGAGGCCGGGCGCGAGGCCGAGGCCGCCGATCAGTCCGGCTGCCTCGTCGGTCAGTATGTCGCCGTAGATATTGGTCGTCACCACGACGTCGTACTGCTGCGGATTCATCACCAGCTTCATTGCGAAAGTATCGACGATGACTTCGTCGAACGCCACGTCCGAAAACTCGGCGGCGACCTTGCGGCACTCGTCGGCGAACATCCCGTCGCCCATCTTGAACACCGTGTTCTTGTGAACCGCCGTAACCTTGCGACGCGGGCGCGTACGCGCCACTTCAAACGCGGCCCTCGCGATCAGGTTGCATTTGCGGCGCGTGATCACGCGCGTCGAGATCGCGATGTCCTCGGTCGGCTGACATTCGCCATAGCCGCGATACATGTTGCAATCGACCTTGAAGCCCTCGGTCGTCTCGCGCAGGAAAAACAGGTCGACGTCCTTGTGCACCGACGGCAGATTCGGATACGACCGGAACGGCTTGTAATTGGCATAGAGTTCGAAGTGCCGGCGCAGCACCGGATGCGCGTTGAGCCAGCCCGGTTCATCGTGCGGATATTCACGGTGTCCGATCGGCCCCAGCACCCAGCCGTCGAGCCGGCTCAGCGCTTCGAGCGTGCCGGGCGGAATGGTGTGGCCGAACTGTTGATGCGCCTCGCGCGCGATCGGCAGCGGCTTCAAGTCGATTGCGAGACCGGTCTTTTCCGCGGCCGCCCGCATCACCTTGATGCATTCCGGCACCACCTCGAGCCCGATGTCGTCGCCCTGCAAAATGCCGATACTCAGTGTCATTGGCTGATCTCTTTCCGAATCGTCGTGTTGTGCGGTCAATTGGCGCGGATGCCCGCTTCGCGAATGACTTTTGCGTACTTCGTCATGTCGGAGTGGATGATCTCGCCAAATTGCGCGGGCGTGCTGCCGGCGACGTCGAAGCCGTGAGCGGTCAGGCGCGCCCGTACCGTGTCGAGGCGAATCACGGCCAGAATGTCGGCGTTGAGCTGGTCGATGATCGGCTGCGGTGTCCCGGCCGGTGCCAGCAGCCCCACCCAGTTGTCGACCGTGAAGCCGGGAAGGGTTTCAGAGACGGTCGGAATGTCGGGAGCGGCGGCGGAGCGCTTGCTGTCGGTGATGGCCAGAACCTTCAGTTGCCCCGATTTGAGGTATGACATCACGGTCGGCAGGCTGATGAACGCCAGCGGCACGCGGTTGGCGATCAGGTCGATCGCAGCGGGGCCGCCTCCCTTGTACGGAATGTGGACCATATCGGCGCCGATCGCGAGCCCGAACATCGCGCCCGAGATGTGCCCGACGCCGCCGTTTCCGGACGACGCGTAGTTCAGGCTCGATTTCTTCGCCAGCGCGATGAGTTCCTTGATCGAATTCGCCGGCAGCGCCGGGTTGGCCGCAACGGCGTTGGGCTGGGAGGCGATGAGAATGACCGGTGACAGATCTTTCAGCGTGTCATACGGCAGTTTTGCGCGCAGCGCCGGATTGAGCGCCAGCGCGATATTGGTCAGAAGGACCGTGTAGCCGTCGGGTGTTGCCTTCGCCGCGACCTCGGTGCCGATGATGGTGCCGGCGCCGGCGCGGTTGTCGACGATTACCTGCTGGCCCCATTTCTGCGACAACTGCTGGCCGAGCGTGCGGGCCAGGATGTCAGTGCCGCCGCCGGGCGAGAACGGGACAATCAGCCGCACCGGTTTCACCGGATAGGACTGCGCAGACTGAAGTTCGGCCGCGGCGAAAGCGGCCGGCGCGGCGACGAACAGCGCGCACATCAACGCGAAGTACCGATAACGATTCATGACCTTCTCCGAAGCAGATTCGTGGACTGGACAAGCGCCTTATCGTAGGCGGCGGACGGATTGATTTGCAATGGAGAAGATTTCGCTTACGATGTGATTTTTTCTCACACCCGATGTCATGTATCGCCTGCCTCCACTCAATGCGCTGCGCGTGTTCGAAGCGGTCGCGCGGCACGAGAATTTCTCGCGGGCGGCGGCCGAGTTGTGTGTCACGCACGGTGCGGTCAGCAAGCAGATCGGCGCGCTGGAAAAATGGCTCGGCCTGAAACTGTTCGAGCGCACGCCCGGCGGCGTGGTTCTGACTCGCGCCGGGCGCGCCTATCGCGGTGAAATCGCGGGG
>DASSOO010000383.1:0-2427 GCA_035700455.1 Gammaproteobacteria bacterium | reverse complement strand
GCCTTGCTTTTGGCGCGCCGGCCTTGCGGATTCTGGCGCACCCATTCCAGTTCGGTCCGGATCGCCTTCTGGCGCGCCGATTCCGCAGCCTCCTCCTGTTTCAGTCGCAGCTCCTTCTGCTCCAGCCATGAGCTGTAGTTGCCATGCCACGGAATGCCGTGGCCGCGATCGAGTTCAAGAATCCATTCCGCGGCGTTGTCCAGAAAATAGCGATCATGGGTGACCGCCACCACCGTTCCGGGAAAACGCGTCAGGAATTGTTCGAGCCATTCCACGCTTTCCGCGTCGAGGTGGTTGGTTGGTTCGTCGAGCAACAGCATGTCCGGTTTCGAAAGCAGCAATCGGCACAGTGCGACGCGACGTTTCTCGCCGCCGGAAAGATGCGCGATGCGGGCATCCCATGGCGGCAGGCGCAACGCATCCGCGGCGATGTCCAGCTGCTGTTCGGCATTGTGTCCGTCGGCCGCGTTGATGATCGCCTCCAGCCGCGCCTGTTCGTCCGCCAGTGCCTCGAAATCGGCGTCGGGTTCCGCGTATGCGGCATAGACGGCTTCCAGTTTGCTGCGCGCGTCGAACACGGCGCCCAGGCCCTGTTCCACGGCTTCGCGCACCGTCTTGTCGGGATCGAGTTGCGGTTCCTGCGGCAGATAGCCGATCGCCAGGCCGGGCATCGCGGCAGCTTCACCTTCGATGTCGGTATCAACACCGGCCATTATCCTGAGCACGGTCGATTTGCCGGAACCGTTCAGTCCAAGCACCCCGATCTTGGCGCCCGGAAAGAAACTGAGCGAGATGTCCTTCAGTATCTGGCGTCGCGGCGGAACGACCTTGCCGACGCGGTTCATCGTGAAAACGTATTGAGCCATGACCTTCATTCAATGTACGGAGAAACGGAAGTGTAACAGGCGCCGAAAATCACCGGGCCGCGCAGTACACGGAGTCCGCTCCGGGAACAGGACTGGAAGCTGGCCGGCCCGCGCAATGCGGAGCCATGCCGCACTCGTGAAGTGGCAGGATCAGCGGTTGTCGGCCAGGTGTTTGTGTGCCCCGTCCGGAGCGGACGGAAAACTGCAGCGTATCGGTTAACCGCAGGTGCCGACGTAGCCGCAGGCGACGCAGAAGTCGCAGCCGTCCTTGCGGATCATGGCGTGGTTGCCGCATTCCGGACAGCGTGCGCCTTTCATCCGGCGCGGCGTCGCCACCGCCGGCGTCTCGAGGATGCCCATCTGCGTCAACGGCATGCCGTTCTCATCGAGAATGCCGAGCATCGCGTAACGATGGATGATCAGCCGCGCGACATAGGAGACGGTCGACGGCCAGCTTTGCTGGCGGCGCTCGCCCGGCACGAATGCCAGAAAGTCGCCGAGCGGTTCCGGAAAGTCGAGCAGCTTGCGCAACTTCATGCCGATCCACGCCGGATCGACCACCCGCATGTCGAGCGACAGGATTTTGCACAGCCCGTCCAGCGCGCGCGGGTATTCGCCGGACAGCCACATCGAATACGGACGCGTGACCGCGACCACGGCGCCATCTTCCTGCGATGGCAGTGTGATTTCCTTCAGCCCCAGTACGAAATCGTCACCGGTGCGTGGATTCAGTACGTCGACGGTCCACGACATCGTGCCGTCGGCGCCGGTCTTCGGCTCCTTCAGACTGAACATGGTGTCGAGCACCGGCGCCGGCGCATTCTCCGGCAGGCCGCCGAGCTGCTCGACGCGATAGCGCACGACCTGTGCGAACGCCGCGACCACGCTCGGCATGCGCTTCTTCTCGCCATGCGGCGGGAACGGCATGTCGAAAGCGTCGTCCGATGCGGTCTTCGCCAGCGTGTCAAGCTTGAGCCGCAGCCACCCGGCGTCATCGGCGCGCATGTCCATCGACAATGTTTTCGCCAGCGCACCGAGGCCGCGCGGCTGCTCCGCGCCATTGGTCCAGACTTCGAATGCATGGTTGCGGTGCGCGCCATCACTCGCGGCGGCACCGTTCTCCACGTGGCCGACGAACACGGCAAAGGTGCCATGGGTGTGCTCGACCATGTAGGTCCACGCCGGATTGCCCTGCGGCAGCGTCGGCCGCCCCGGCCAGCGCAGCCTCGAGAGCACCGGCTGCGGCACGCTCTTGATGCGAATGCGGCGATTGACGTCGCTTTCGACGAAGTCCTGCGGTTCGCGTTTTTCGGCCGCCGGCTGATCGACCGAGAGCACCGCGCCCAGCACGCTGTTGGGCCGGTAAGTCGCAAGTCCCTTGAGCCCGCTCTTCCAGGCATCGAAATAAAGATCCTGGAATTCCTCGTACGGATAATTCTCCGGGACGTTGACGGTCTTCGAAATGCTGGTGTCGATGAACGGCGCGACCGCGGCGACCATCTGCTGGTGCGCGGTGGCCGACAGCTCGAGCGCGGTGACGAAGTGATCGGGCAGATTCTCC
>DASSOO010000382.1:0-3053 GCA_035700455.1 Gammaproteobacteria bacterium | reverse complement strand
TCGATCACCATGGTGTCGTCGGTGATCCTGTCGATCACGATGGCGTTGATCTTCACGCCGTCGCTATGCGCGACGATGCTCAAGCCGACCCGGGCTCACGAAGCGCAGCGCGGCTTCGCCGGCTGGTTCAACCGCAACTTCGATCGCGCCAACCGTGCCTACGAAAAAAGCGTGGTGCACGTTACCCACAAGCTGGCACTGTACTTCATCGTCTACGTCGTCATCGTCGTCGGCATGGGTGCGCTGTTCATGCTGCTGCCCACCGGTTTTTTGCCCGGAGAGGACCAGGGCATCATGTTCGTGCAAGTCAACACTCCGCCGGGCGCCACGCAGCCGCGCACGGAGGCGGCGCTGAAGCAGGTCGAACACTATTTCCGGAATGGCGAGAAAAAGAACGTCCAGGGCGTGTTTACGGTGGCCGGCTTCAGTTTCGGCGGGCGTGGCCAGAACGCCGGTCTCGGCTTTGTCCGGCTCAAGCCATGGGACGAGCGGCCCGGCGAAACCAATTCTGCAGCGGCGATCGCGGCACGCGCCAACCAATATTTCAAGCGTATTCGCGATGCCAGGATCGCGGCCTTCGTGCCGCCGGCGGTGCTCGCCCTGGGCAATGCCACCGGCTTCGATTTCGAGCTGATCAACGAGGGCGGCCTGCCGCACAGCGCGTTGATGAAAGCACGCGACCAGTTGTTGGCGATGGCGCAAAAGGATCCGAAGCTGGTCGGTGTGCGCGCCAACGGTCTGGACGACACGCCGATGTACGAGCTCGACATCGATTGGGCCAAGGCCCAGGCGCTGGGCGTGACGCCGACCGACATCAACAACACGCTGCAGGACGCCTATGGCTCTTCCTATCTCGACCAGTTCATCGAGGACGGCCGCGTGAAAAAGGTTTACCTCCAGGGTGTCGCCGATGCGCGCATGCTGCCAGGACAGTTCGGCGACTGGTACGTGAGCAATGCCTCGGGCGGCATGGTGCCGTTCAGCGCTTTTTCGAGCGGCCACTGGACCTACGGTTCACCCAAACTGGAACGCTACAACGGCCAGTCGTCGATCGAAATCCTCGGCCAACCGGCACCCGGCTACAGCTCCGGACAGGCAATGGCGGAGATGGAAAAACTCGCCGCAAAATTGCCGGCCGGCTTCGGCTACCAGTGGACGGGGCTTTCGTACGAACAGCAGCGCGGAGGCTCGCAGACACTATTCCTCTACCTGATCTCCATCCTCGTTGTGTTCCTGGCGCTGACGGCACTGTATGAAAGCTGGTCGATCCCGCTGTCGGTGATATTGGTGGTGCCGCTGGGCGTGATCGGCGCGATCGTCTTCACCTTGCTGCGCGGGCTCGATAACGACGTGTTCTTCCAGGTCGGCTTGCTGACGACCGTGGGCCTGGCGGTGAAGAACGCCATCCTGATCGTCCAGTTCGCGGTGGACAACATGAAGGCCGGCATGGACCTGGTGCCGGCCACCGTGGCCGCGGCGCGCCAGCGCCTGCGCCCGATTCTGATGACTTCGATCGCATTCATTTTCGGGGTGCTGCCGCTGGCGATCGCCACCGGCGCCGGTGCCAACGGACGCATCGCGATCGGCACCGGCGTGGTGGGCGGCATGTTCTCGGCGACCGTGCTGGCCATCTTCTTCGTTCCCGTGTTCTTCGTCGGCATGCGGCGTTTCATTTTGCGCCGCCACCCATCGCAAGCGGAAAACACCGGGCAGACCGAATCCTCCTCGTCCGGCCCGCCTACGCCCTCGCTTCGTTGATGAAAACATCGACGTGTGCCAGGCACCTGCTGATCCTTGCCGTCACTGCGGCGCTTGCCGCGTGCTCGCTGGAGCCGGCTTACCACCGGCCCGCCAGCGGCATCGGCTCGGCGTGGCCCGCCGGCGCCGCCTATTCGGCTGCCCACCCGAAATCGACAGGGCAGGTGCCGGCAGCCGACATCGGCTGGCAGGAATTCTTCACTGACCCGCAGCTGCGCGAGCTGATCGACATCGCGCTGAAGAACAACCGCAATTTGCGTATCGCGGCGCTCAACGTGGAGAAATCGCAGGCGCAATACCGCATCCAGCGCGGCGGCCTGTTCCCGAGCATCAACGCCAACGCCTCGGAGACCGCGCAGCACGTACCGGGCGGCATTGTCAGCAGTTCCGGCGCCGGCTCGGGTAGCGGAGGTGGGGGCACCTTTCGCACCTTTGCCGCAGGACTTGGTTTCACGTCCTACGAGATTGATTTTTTCGGCCGTATCCGCAGCCTGGATCACGAAGCGCTGCAGCAGTATTTGAGCCGGATCGAGGCGCGCAAGAGCGCGCAGATCAGCCTCGTTGCCGAGGTCGCGAACGACTACCTGAGCTACCTGTCCGACCGGGGACTGCTGAAGCTGGCGCAGGAAACGTACAAAAACCAGCAAGCCGCATACGCCCTGACGAAGAAGAGCTTCGCGGGCGGCGTCGATACGGCGCTGGACGTCAGCCAGGCGCAGCAGGCGGTCGATACCGCACAGGCAGACATCTCCAAATTCACGCGGCTGGTGGCGCAGGACCGTAACGCGCTGCAACTGGTGCTGGGCGCGCCGCTGCCCGCGGATCTCACCGGGACCGCCGGGCTGAGCGGTGAACATTTCCTTGAAGCGCTGCCCGCCGGCCTGCCGTCGGATCTGCTCGACCGCCGGCCCGACATCCTCGCGGCCGAACACCAGCTGATGGCCGCCAACGCGAACATTGGCGCTGCCCGCGCGGCCTTTTTCCCGAGCATCTCGCTCACCGGCAGCTTCGGCACGGCGAGCAGCCAGCTGTCCGGCCTGTTCGCGAGCGGTTCCGAGCAGTGGACGTTTGCACCTGCCATCACGCTGCCGATTTTCGCCGGCGGCGCGAATGTCGCGAATCTCGATCTTGCGAAGGTCGAGAAGAACATTTTTGTTGCGCAGTATCAGCAGACGATCCAGACCGCATTCCGCGAAGTCGCCGATGCGCTGGCCGCGCGCGGCACGCTGGACCAGCAGATCACCGCGGAACAACACCTGACACAAGCGACGAAGACCAGCTACGATCTTTCCCGG
>DASSOO010000381.1:0-2329 GCA_035700455.1 Gammaproteobacteria bacterium | reverse complement strand
AGCTTCAGGTTCAATTCGCGCAACTGCATCTCGTCGGCGGTTGCCGGCGCGTCGGTCAGCGGGTCCCATGCGGTCTGCGTCTTCGGGAACGCGATCACTTCGCGAATGTTCGGCGCGCCGCTCATCAGCATGACGAGGCGGTCGAGGCCGAAGGCGATGCCGCCGTGCGGCGGTGCGCCGTACTTGAGCGCTTCGAGCAGGAAGCCGAATTTCTCCTGCGCGGCTTCGTCGCTGATGCCGAGCAGCCGGAACACCGCCGACTGCATTTCCTGGCGGTGAATACGCACCGAGCCGCCGCCGAGCTCGGTGCCATTGAGCACCATGTCGTAGGCACGCGAGCGGATCGTGCCGGGATTCTTTTCGAGTTCGGCGACGTCGTCCACGGCCGGCGCGGTGAACGGATGGTGCAGGAACACCCAGCGGTTTTCCTTCTCGTCCCACTCGAACATCGGAAACTCGACGACCCACAACGGCGCCCATTCACCTTTGACGAGGCCGCGGTCGACGCCGACCTTCAGGCGCAGCGCGCCGAGCGCATCGTGGACGATGCGCTTGGTGTCGGCGCCGAAGAAGATCAGGTCGCCGGCCTCGGAACCGGTTTTCTCGACGATCCCGGCCAGCGCCTCGTCCGACAGGAATTTCACAATCGGCGACTGCAGGCCGTCGCGGCCCTGCGCCGGATCGATCACCTTGATGTACGCGAGCCCCTTGGCGCCGTAGCGCGCGACATAGGCGGTGTACTCGTCGATTTCCTTGCGCGTCAGCGCGTTCCCGCCCGGCACGCGCAATGCGGCAACGCGGCAGTTCGGATCGGTGGCGGGTTTCGAAAACACCTTGAAGTCGCTGTTCGCGACGAGGTCGCACACCGTCACCAGCTCCAGCGGGTTGCGCAGGTCCGGCTTGTCGGAACCGAAGCGGCGCATCGCTTCGTCGTAACTCATGCGCGGGAACGGATTCGGCAGTTCGACGCCGAGCACGCTCTTGAAGGTCTCGCGGATCATGCCTTCGACGATCGTCATGATGCCGTTTTCGTCGAGGAAAGAAGTTTCGATGTCGAGCTGTGTGAACTCCGGCTGGCGGTCGGCGCGCAGGTCTTCGTCGCGAAAGCAGCGCGCAACCTGGTAATAGCGGTCGAAGCCCGACATCATGAACAATTGCTTGAAAATCTGCGGCGACTGCGGCAACGCGAAGAACTTGCCCGGATGCGTGCGGCTCGGCACCAGGTAGTCGCGCGCGCCTTCCGGCGTCGGCTTGGTCAGGATCGGCGTTTCGAGGTCGATGAAACCGTGGCTGTCGAGATAGCTTCGCAGCGCGCGCGTGATCGCGTGGCGCATGCGAAAGCGCTGCTGCATCACCGGCCGGCGCAGATCGACGTAGCGATGCTTGAGGCGCAGCTCTTCGTTGACGTCTTCCTCGTCGAGGCCGAACGGCGGCGTCTTCGCCTCGTTGAGGATTTCCATTTCCAGCGCCAGCACTTCGACCTGCCCCGTCGCCATGTTCGGGTTCTCGGTGCCGGCCGGGCGGCGGCGCACCTTGCCCTTGACGTGCAACACGTATTCGCTGCGCACGCGCTCGGCGAGCGCGAAGACTTCCGGGCGATCCGGGTCGAACACCACCTGCACCAATCCCTCGCGGTCGCGCAGGTCGATGAAAATCACGCCGCCGTGGTCGCGGCGCCGGTGCGTCCAGCCGGCAAGTTCAACGGTTTGGTCGAGCAGCGATTCGTTGACGTTGCCGCAGTAGTGCGTGCGCATTTTTGTCACCTGAAAAAATTAAAAGCCGCATAGCGCGGCGTCGACTGTCTCTCGCGACTCTTGTCATTCCCGCGCACGCGGGAATCCAGGAAACGGGAAAGCATGGATACCCGCCGTCCGCGGGTAGGCGACGCAATTCGCGCCGTGAAACCTCGGGAATCTTACGTACCGTCGGCTGCCGCCGCAACCTGTTCCGGCGGTTTCGGTTCCGTCGGCCACTTCGGCACGATGACACCGAGCGACACGACCATCTTCAGCGCCTCGTCGACGCTCATCTCGAGTTCGACCAGATCGCCGCGCGGCACCAGCAGGTTGAAGCCCTGCGTCGGCGGTGCGTTCGGGATAAACACGTTGACGACGTCGTCCCCGCCCTTCGCGCGCAGCTCGCCCGGATCGGTGTTGGTCACCAGCCCGACCGCCCACGAACCGCGATGCGGAAACGGCACCAGCACCGCGTTCTTGAACGCCTGGCCCTTGTTTCCGAAGATCGTCTCCGACACCTGCTTGGCACTGGAGTAGACCGAGCGCACCAGCGGGATGCGGTCGAGAATCCTCTCCCACTGGCGCACGAGCCA
>DASSOO010000380.1:0-3955 GCA_035700455.1 Gammaproteobacteria bacterium | reverse complement strand
ATTGGTCGCGGCGCAGAAGGGTTACAAGCTCAAGCTCTTCATTCCCGACAAGATGAGCCAGGAGAAGATCTTCAACCTGCGCGCGATGGGCGCGGAGGTGATTCTCACGCGCTCGGACGTCGCCAAGGGTCATCCGGAGTACTACCAGGACTATGCGGCACGCGTCGCGAAGGAAACCGGCGCCTATTTCATCAACCAGTTCGGCAATCCCGACAACGTCAAGGCGCACGAATCGCACACCGGTCCGGAAATCTGGGAGCAGATGGATCATGACCTGGATGCGGTCGTCGTCGGTGTCGGCAGCAGCGGCACGATCACCGGCATCGGCAAGTACCTGCAGCGCGCAGCACCGCACGTCGAGATGATATTGGCGGACCCGCAAGGTTCGGTGCTGGCCGATTACATCGCAACCGGCGTGCTGGGTGAGAAGCGCGAGACTTGGCTGGTCGAAGGCATCGGCGAAGATTTCATTCCGCCTATTTGCGACATTTCGCTTGCAAAGCGCGCCTATACGATTCCCGACCAGGAATCGTTCGACACCGCACGCATGGTGTTGCGCAAGGAAGGGCTGCTGCTGGGTTCGTCGTCCGGCACGCTGATCGCCGCGGCATTGCGCTACTGCCGCGAACAGAAAGAACCGAAGCGCGTCGTGACGCTCGGCGCCGACACCGGCAACAAGTACCTGTCGAAGTTCTACAACGACTTCTGGATGCTCGAGCACGGGTTTCTCAAACGCGAGCGCCGGGGCGACCTGAGCGACGTGATCGGCCGCCCGCACGCTGAGCGCGCCGCGGTGTACGTCGGCCCGGAAGATACGCTGTTGACCGCGCACAACCGGCTGCGCAACAACGGTTTCTCGCAACTGCCGGTGATCGACGAAGGCCGCTTCGTCGGCGCGGTAACCGAAATCGATATTCTCGTGCGCGTCGCCGACGATCCCGAAGGTTTTCGCAGCGCGGTCAAGACGGTGATGAACGCGGGTTTTCCACGGCTGCCGGTAACGACGTCGACGGAGACCCTGTTTTCGCTGCTGGAAACCGAATCGGCCGTTGCGGTGCTTGACGAGAAAGATGAGTTTATCGGCCTCATTACGCGGACAGATGCACTCAATTTTGTCCGCCGCCAAATCCAGTGATTAATTCGCTCTTGTAGGCGCTGCGGCCTCGCCGCGATCGAAAAATCGCGGACTGGCGATCGCGCCTCCAGTGAGTATTCGGGGGACCCATGAGCAACGAAAAGTCATACGGCTTCGCCACGCGCACCATTCACGCAGGCCAGGCGCCCGATCCGACTACCGGCGCGGTGATGCCGCCGATTTACGCGACGTCGACCTACGTGCAGGAAAGCCCCGGTGTGCACAAGGGCTACGAATACTCGCGCACGCGCAACCCGACGCGGCTTGCCTACGAGCGCTGTATTGCCGACATCGAAAGCGGAACAACCGGTTTTGCGTTTGCTTCGGGTATGGCGGCCACCGGCACGATCCTCGAACTGATCGACTCGGGCAGCCACGTGATTGCGATGGACGACATGTACGGCGGCACGTACCGGCTGTTCGAGCGCGTGCGCAAGCGCTCCGCCGGCCTTGAATTCAGCTATGTCGATTTGCGCGATCCCGCCGCGCTCGAAGCGGCCATTCGGCCGAACACGCGCCTGATTTGGGCGGAGACGCCGACGAACCCGCTACTGAAGATTGTCGATCTCAAGGCCGTTGCCGCGCTTGCGAAGAAGCATGGGATTCTCGCGGTCGCCGACAATACATTTGCGACGCCATGGACGCAGCGGCCGCTTGAGTGCGGCTTCGACCTCGTGATGCACTCGGCAACCAAGTACCTCAACGGCCATTCGGACATGGTTGGCGGTGTCGTCGTGGTCGGCGAGCACAGCGAACTCGCCGAGCAACTGGCGTTTCTGCAGAATTCCGTCGGCGCGATCGCCGGGCCGTTCGACAGCTACCTCGCGCTGCGCGGCCTGAAGACGCTGGCGTTGCGCATGGAGCGCCATTGCGCCAACGCACTCGAAATCGCCGGCTGGCTGGAAAAGCATCGGCAAGTGGAGCGGGTAATTTATCCGGGCCTTGCGAGCCACCCGCAGCACGACCTCGCGCGCCGGCAGATGTCCGCTTTCGGCGGCATGATTACGATGTTCGTCAAGGGCGGGCTGGAAGCGGCGCGGCGGTTTCTCGAGCGCGTCGAAATCTTCGCACTGGCCGAAAGCCTCGGCGGTGTCGAAAGCCTGATCGAGCATCCGGCGATCATGACGCATGCCTCCGTTCCCGCCGAGTTACGCGCGCAACTCGGCATCGAAGATACGCTGGTCAGGTTGTCGGTTGGCGTCGAAGATGCGGCAGATCTGAAAGCCGACCTCGACCAGGCGCTTGCCTGACGTATCCTTCCGCTTGATCGAATCGATCAGGTCGTCCGAAATAAAAAGCGGGCCCGTTGCCGGGCCCGCTGTCAATGCTGAACCGTGAATCTAAGCTTTGCCGTCGTCACTCGCCATTGCGCCGTCTTGAGTCTGCGGCTGCGGCATCGTAGACGGCGGCGGCATCATCGTCCCCGGATGCGCCATTGTCGAGGGTGTGCTCATCATGGTACCCGGCTGTCCCATCGTCGAAGGCTGGCTGGTCATGGTGCCAGGCTGGCCCATTGTTTGCGGGTTCTGCACCGCCGGGCTGCTGTTCTGGTTCTGATTGTTATTGTTGTTCTTGCCGCAGGCGACCAGCGTGAGTGCCAGGGCCGCGGCGCTTACTGCAACCAAAGTCTTTTTCATAACGGTTCTCCCGCCGATTCCTTAAAAAACGGCTACTATCCTAACGCCGGGGGGTCGCGGATGCCAATCTATATACTGGGCCGGCGAGCCGGGCCTGCACACGCGAGGTTGACTGGGGATGGGAGCATCGGAACTTGGCCGGAGAGCGGCCTTCCGCGGCATCGACCGCTGGCGGGCGGGACTTGAGCTTTGGCGTGGCGCCAGGTTGCCGCTGTGCCTGCTGGCGCTCGCCGCGCAATACGCCGCCTTATTGCCCGAGATCGTACAGGTTCTGGCTCCGCGAGCGGCGGTGGGCATGGGCTCGCTACTCCTGTGGACGCTGGTTGGGTTCTGGTTGCAGGCGCTTGCGTACGCGAGACTGATCGAGCGCATCCATGCCGTCGCCGGCGGCGAGCCGGTGGCACGTCGACGCATGGAGCGGCCGGCACTGGCGGTGAGCCTGGCGGTTGCCGGCGTCGTTTACCAGGCCGGGGTGGCGGTTGGCGTGTGCCTGTTGGTCGTGCCGGGCTTCTATATCAGCGTTACGTTGCTGCTGTTCGCGTTTCCGATCGTGCTTGAAGGCCGCGGTCCGCTGATGGCGCTCGGTGAGAGCCGGCAGCTCGTCGGCGGGCGGTTCTGGCTCACTTGCCGGGCGATTTCCATCGCCAGTTTCGTCTATGTTGCCTATGCCGTCTTCACCTGGGTGCCGCAGATTCTGGCAATCGACTGGACGGCGTTGGCGGCAATTCTCGCCGGCGGGTTGCCGACTGACCCTTTGATACTGAGTGCACATCTGTTCGATGCGCACGCCACGCTCGTGCACTGGTGGACGTTCGCGCTGAACCCGCTGCTCGGGGCGCTGGTAATGCCGCCGGTGCTGGCGACGCTGTACGGGATTTATCGCCGGCTTGCCGGCGTTCAGCCGGCGCGGGCGGCGGAAACCGACTCGCCGCTCAGCGCTGCCAGCTGATCGGCCTGGTATTCGTTCAGCAGCGGGTCGATCAACTCGTCGAGCGCACCCTCGAGAATCGCGTCGAGCTTGTAGAGCGTCAGGTTGATGCGGTGGTCGGTGACGCGGTCCTGCGGAAAATTGTAGGTGCGAATGCGCTCCGAGCGGTCGCCGCTGCCGACCAGCAGCCGGCGGTTTTCGGTCTGTTCGCTGATCTGCTTTTCCTGTTCCGCGGCCAGCAGCTTAGCCTTCAAC
>DASSOO010000379.1:0-2968 GCA_035700455.1 Gammaproteobacteria bacterium | reverse complement strand
CCACGTACCACTGACCCATTCCATGTTTATCGCCTTAAAGATCGACGTCGATACGCTGCGCGGCACGCTCGAAGGTGCGCCGCGCTTGGGCGCGCTGCTGTCGCGGCTGGGCGTCAACGCGACCTTCCTGTTCAGCCTCGGGCCCGATCACACCGGGCGTGCGCTGCGGCGGCTGCTGCGGCCGGGCTTCCTGCGCAAGGTCATGCGCACGTCGGTCGGCAGCAATTACGGCCTTAAGACGCTGTGCTACGGCACGCTGTTGCCGGGACCGGATATCGGCCGGCGCGGCGCGAACGCGATGCGGGCGGTGCGGGATGGCGGTTTCGAAGTCGGCATTCACACCTGGGATCACGTACGCTGGCAGGACTACGTCGCGCGCCGCGGCGCACAGTGGACGCGGCGGGAAATAGCACCGGCGATCGAACGGTTCCGCGAGGTCTTCGGCGCCGAGCCGCACACGATCGGCGCCGCCGGCTGGCAAATGAACAGCCACGCCTTCGCGCTGGAAGACGAGTATGGCTTTGCCTATGCCAGCGATGCGCGCGGCACGCACCCGTTCGTGCCGGTGGTCGATGGGCGCCGATTCCGCTGTCCGCAGTTGCCGACGACATTGCCGACGCTCGACGAGGTAGTCGGCCTCGACGGCGTGACGACGGCCAACGCCGCTGAACATATTGCGGCGGCGGCCGTCCCCAACAGCGCCGGTTGCCACGTCTTCACGTTGCATGCCGAACTCGAGGGCCTGGCACATATCGACGGGTTCGAGCGCGCGTTGCGTATCTGGCGCGACCGCGGCTGCGAACTCGGGTCGCTGGGCGATCTGTATCGGCGCCTGAACGTTTCGGCACTGCCGGTTTGCGAAGTCATTCGCGGCACGGTACCGGGACGCTCTGGAGGACTGGCGGTGCAGGGCGCTTTGGCTACTGAGTCCAGGGCCGCGTCCGCGCTATAATAGGCGGCTAACAGTCCATCCAACTGTCCGTCCACGCAAATCAAAGGAATCCCATGGCCTATCAGCACGTCAAGCTGCCGGACGGCGGCGCCAAAATCACCACCAAGAACGGCAAACTGTCGGTCCCGGACAATCCGATTCTGGGTTACGTCGAGGGCGACGGCATCGGCGTCGACATTACGCCCGCGTGCCTGAAGGTCTGGGACGCGGCGGTCGAGAAGGCTTACGCCGGCAAACGCAGGGTTCACTGGGCGCAGTTGTACCTCGGCGAAGCCGCGGCGGAGAAGTACGACGGCGACTATTTCCCGGCTGAGACGCGCGACGTCATCACCGATCTCAAGGTCGCAATCAAGGGGCCGCTGACGACGCCGGTCGGCGAAGGCTTCCGTTCGCTGAATGTCGCACTGCGCCAGGACCTGGACCTCTACGCCTGCGTACGGCCGGTCAAATATTACCGCGGCGTGCCGTCGCCGCTGCGTGAACCGCAGAAGATCGACGTTGCGATTTTCCGCGAAAACACCGAAGACGTTTACGCCGGTATCGAATACGCAGCCGGCACCGAGCAGAATGCGAAGCTCGCAAAATTGCTGCGCGACGAATTCGGCGCGCAGTTCTTCGACGGCAGCGGTCTCGGCGTCAAGCCGATCAGCGCGTTCGGAACCAAGCGGCTGGTGCGCAAGGCGATCCAGTATGCGATCGACTACGGTCGCGACAGCGTGACGCTGGTGCACAAGGGCAACATCATGAAATTCACCGAAGGCGCCTTCCGCAAGTGGGGCTACGAGCTTGCGAAGGAAGAATTCGGCGACGTCACGATTACCGAAGACGAGCTGTGGGAGAAATACGACGGCAAGCGGCCTGAAGGCAAGATCGTCGTCAAGGACCGCATCGCCGACATCATGTTCCAGATGATGCTGCTGCGCCCCGACGAGTTCAGCGTCATCGCGACGCCGAACCTGAACGGCGATTATCTGTCCGACGCGGTCGCGGCCGAGGTGGGAGGGGTCGGTATCGCGCCCGGCGCGAACATCGGCGACAACGTCGCGGTCTTCGAAGCCACCCACGGCACCGCACCGAAACATGCCGGCAAAGACAAGGTCAATCCCGGTTCGCTGCTCTTCAGCGGCGTGATGATGTTCGACTACATCGGCTGGCCGGAGGCCGGCAAGCTGATTTCCGCGGCCTATGAAAAGGTTGTCGGAGACAAGGTTGTCACCTACGACTTCGCGCGCCAGATGGAAGGAGCGGAAGAGGTTAAAACCAGCCAGTTTGCGGATGCGTTAGTCAAGGCACTGTAATGTTGACATGGCGTTGCACTGATTCAGGCTCCGGTTCGGGGTTCGGGATTCGGGGTCCGGGATTCGGGGCCAAGAGTTTCTCCGTTTCTCGTTTTCCCGAACCCCGGACCCCGAACCCCGAACCCCGGTATTTCTAATGGCCGTAGAACGCAACCTTCCCACGCCGCCAAACGGCATTATTTTCGAAACGCTGCCGACGCTTCCGCCGCTGCGGGCGAAGATAAACGAGTTGTATCTCGCCGACGAGGACGAGTGCATCGAGCGGCTGCTTTCGATTGCACGGCTCGACGATGCGGCGCGCGAACGGGTGCTCGACCGGGCGCGCAAGCTCGTGACGGCCGTGCGGGCGAATGCCGAATCGAAAACCGGGATCGAGGCGTTTCTGCACCAGTACGACCTCTCGTCGCAGGAAGGCATGGTGTTAATGTGCCTCGCCGAGGCGCTGATCCGTATTCCGGACGACGAAACCGCCGATCAGTTGATTCGCGACAAGCTCGCGACCGGCAACTGGCAGGAGCACCTCGGCGAGAGTCCGTCGCTCCTGGTTAACGCGTCGACCTGGGGTCTGATGCTGACGGGCCGTATCATTCGACTCGACAGCGAAGCGACCGCTAACCTCAGCCGCTTCATGGGCCGTCTGGTTGCGCGCACCGGTGAGCCGATGGTACGTACGGCGCTGCGCCAGGCGATGCGCATCATGGGCCACCAGTTCGTGATG
>DASSOO010000378.1:0-4468 GCA_035700455.1 Gammaproteobacteria bacterium | reverse complement strand
CCTCGTGCATGCTGCCGAGCCAGAACGCGGCACTGGCCTCGCTCGCAGCGATCGAACTCGGGCTCGTCGGCATGATCTGCGGTTTTGCCGCGCTGTCGGGCGCCGTGCCGGCGCTCGCACCGTGTCTGCCTGTCGGCGGGTCGCTGGTGATCGCCGGCGTGCTGATCGCGCTGTTCGACATCGGCGCGCCGCTGCTTCGGGCGCACCCGCTGCCGCTGCCCGGACGCATGGTGTTGGCCGGCATGGCGTTTCTGCTTGCGACCGTCGCGCTCGGCCTGTTGATGGCGCTGGCGCTGACGGTGCCCGCACTCGTGCCGTACTTCGGCCCGCTGCTCGGCGTCGGCGTCGGCTTCCACGCACTCGCCGGCCTCGGCGGCTGGTTCACGCTCGCGGCAATCGGGGTGAGCTACAAGCTGCTGCCGATGTTTACGCTTGCGCCCGAAGAACGCGGTCTCATCGGCGAACTTGTGCATTACTTCGGCACCGTCGGCTTCGGTGCGGCGGTCGTCGCGGGCCTGGCGAGCCTGTGGGTCCCGTCGACCGCACTTGCACTAACAGAAACGGCCGCGAAAGCGCTCGTACTGGTTGCGATCGCACTGTACCTGTTCGACGTGACGCGCATTTATCGCACCCGCCGGCGCCGCGAAATCGAGTTGCACAACAAGGCCGCGGCCGGCGCATTCGTTGCGCTCGGGCTCGTCGCACTGCTCGCGCTTGGGTTAATGGTCACCGGCCGGCTCGCGGCCAACCTGCCGCTGCTGATATTCATCGTGCTGTTCGGCTGGCTGGGCGGGCTCGGCGTGACACAGCTTTACAAGATCGTCGCATTTCTGACCTGGCTCGGTCGCTTCGGCACCGCGCTCGGCCGCGGCCGCGTGCCGCGGGTGCAGGATCTCGTCGACGAGCGGCGGGCGGCGCCGTGGTTTGTCATTTATTTCATCGGTGTCGGACTCGCCGCGCTCGCGCTGCTCGGCCCTGAAACGGCGCTGTTTCGCACCGGCGTGGGCTTCGCACTCGCCGGCACACTCGCACTCACCCACGAATACTGGCGCGCATGGCGCGGTCACTATGCGGCGAAAGCCGCCGATGCACCGCCGCCGCTGCCGCCGTTCATGAACCAGGAGGGCAACCCGTGACCATCGCTGAACCACTGACACTCGACGTGCGCGAGGAACTGCGCAACGGCGGCGAACCGCTGCCGCGCATTCTCGCGGCGGTCGGCAGCCTTGCGCCCGACCAGCCGCTGCGCCTGCTGGCGACGTTCGAGCCGCTGCCGCTGTACGCGGTGCTGGGCCGCAAGGGCTTCGGCCACAGCGCGAAGCGTCTTGGCGAAGGCGACTGGGAAGTGTTGTTTACGCCCGGCGCCGAAGTCGCGCCGAAGGCAAAGGTTAATTCCGCACCGGCGGCTACCGGCTCCGACGTGTGGCCCGCGCCCAGTACCCGCCTCGACAATCGCGGACTGCAGCCGCCGGAGCCGCTGGTGCGGATTCTCGATGCACTGGAGCATTTGCCGGGCGGTGGCGTGCTCGAGGCAATCAACGAGCGCGACCCCGTGTTTCTGTATCCGGAACTCGAGGCGCGCGGTGCGGCGATTCGCGTCGACAAGCGCGCCGACGGCGTTTACCTGACGATCCGCCGGGCGCAAGTGTGATGAAGTTGGTACGCAGCCTCTTCGGTCGTCAGCCCGCATCCGCTGAACCAGCGCCGGAATCTCCTCCTGCCCCCGCCGTTGCAGAACCGGAACCTGTCGCCGGCACCGGGGCGGCGGCACCATCGGGGGAACCGCCGACGCCCGAGGCGGTACTCGACGCGATGCACGACGTCATCGATCCAGAGCTCGGCTACAACATCGTCGACATCGGACTCATCTACGAGCTGTACGTGCGCGAGCGCAACGTCGTCGAAGTCATCATGACGATGACCACGCCCGGCTGTCCGGCGCAGGACTACATCATGCGCGGCGTCTACGAGCGCGGCATGCGCATCGACGGCGTCAGCGACGTCAAGGTGGAACTGATCTGGCACCCGCCGTGGACGCCGCAAATGATGACACCGCGCGCGAAGGCGCACTTCCGCATCCCGGAGCAGCCGCAATGAAGACGATCGCAGAAGAGGAAACCGTGCTCGCCGCGCTCAACCGGCTGTTCGTGAAAAGTCTGCTGGCGCTTGGAGCCGGTCCCGGAGCCGAACGCGATCATGCCTGCCGGCTCGCGGCGGCCGGCTGGTCCGCGCTGCGCCACACGCACCCGCGCGAAGCGGAACGCCTGAATGGCCTGCTGCACTCGCTCACCCGATCCACTCACCCGGCTACGGCCGACAAAGGAGACTAAAGATGTCGAAAGTGCTTGATGTCCGCAAATTGATCCCGATGGAGCGCCACCGGCTGATTTTCGAAACCTACAACCAATTGAACCCGGGCGACAGCTTCCTGCTCGTGAACGACCACGACCCGAAGCCGCTGTATTACCAGTTCGACGCCGAGCACAACGGCGAATTCACCTGGAAATACCTCGAGCAGGGTCCGCAGACCTGGCAGGTGGAAATCGGCCGCACCGCCGCGGCGGCGTAAACCGGTTGCCGGACTGCCGGGCACAGGTTCGGCAGTCCGGCGCGCAACACGGTCAAGCCATCGCCTTGATCTGGATCAAGGCGCGATTGCGGCAACAGGTGTATCGATGGACAGCTTTTCTGAAATATCGACGCCCGTGCCCACGACGGCCGTGTCGACTCCCGGAATCGCGACACAGCCGGAGTTCCTTGCGTCTTGATGTCACTCTCGCTCGGAGCATCGAGAGGCTCAAAGATCCGTCTTGAGAGGCAGCTTCAAGTAGGCGACGCCGTTCGCTTCGGGTGGCGGCAGCCGGCCGCCGCGCAGGTTGATCTGCAAAGCCGGATACAGAAGCTTTGGCACCGGCAGCGTCGCATCGCGGCGCTTGCGCAATGCGACGAACTCTTCGCGGTTGACGCCATCGCGGACATGAATGTTATGTGCCCTCTGTGCGCCGACGGTCGTTTCGCAGGCGATCTCGCGCCCGGATGGCGGATAATCGTGCAGCATGAACATGCGCGTTTCGTCCGGCAATGACAGCAAGCGGCGGATAGAGTCGTACAAGGTAGCGGCGTCGCCGCCGGGAAAATCGCAGCGTGCCGTGCCGACATCCGGCATGAACAGCGTGTCGCCGACGAACAGCGCGTCCCCGATCAGGTAGCTCAGTCCGTCACTCGTATGCCCGGGCGTGGCGATGATTTCGACGCTGAGGTTACCAACCGCAAGGCGTTCGCCGTCGGTAAGCAACCGATCGAACTGGCTGCCGTCGATGGCGAAATCATTGCCGAGATTCAGCAGGCGCTTGAAAGTCTGCTGGACGCGACAGATTCCTGCACCGATGGCGATCCGGCCGCCGAGCGCATCGCGCAGGTAGGCAGCCGCAGTCAAATGATCCGCGTGCGCATGCGTCTCCAGAATCCAGCGCAGTGACAACCGCCGCTCACGCAGGTGAGCGACGATTTCATCGGCCGCCGTAAAGGCTGTACCACCGGATGCCGCGTCGAAATCCATCACCGGATCGATCACCGCCGCGTCTCCGGCATCTGGATCGGCAACGACATACGACCAGGTCGACGTGGGCTTATGCAGGAATGCTTCGATTTCGGGAGCCATCGGATACCTTTCAGCCGATCTTGCGTTGCTGTCGCAAACGTGGGCTATACTGCCCAGCAGTAGCCAAACACGGACGTGGCCTGAAGCAACAGACCCAGTGTAACGCAGGGCATCGCGGCAGCGGGGTTGGGAGGGGATTTCCGATGTTTGATCGTCGTTCGTGGCGCCTTTTCGGTGCAGTCGTCTTGGCTGGTGCGTTGCTCGCCGGATGCGGCGGGGGCGGTGGTGACTCCGGCGGCAGCAACGGCGGCACCCCGTCGACGCCAGGAGACACTGCCGGCGATTCCGTTCCGAACGACCCGCCGGCCCTGGCCACACCAAACTACGCCGGAGAATCCGGTCCTGCGACGATCAGTGAATCCAACGCCGAAGCATACGCGGGCGAAGTCATGGTGTTGGTTAACGCGGCCGCGGGCCTTACTGCTGGCGCGCCATTCAGCTTCCCATCCGATACGGCGGACACGATTTCGCAGACACAAAGTGGTCCGGCGGGCGGCAAGGCTGTCATCCAGGGTCGGCGGCACGACGACGGCTCTGGCTGGCTGTCGATTGACTATCAAAGCTACCAGCAAAAAGATTCCGTATCTGGCGAAGTTGTTACGCTTGATGGCTTGACAGTTTTTCAATTCCCCGCCGATGGCAGTTCCGTAGAGTTGGACCTGTCGCAGTACGAACTCAAATCGACGTCGTCGGACGTCGTCCTTAATGGTTCAATTCTGGAAGCGGAGACGATGGACTCCCAGGAGCGTTTAACGACCACTTACACGGAAAATCTCGTTCTCTTTGACGAGCTCCTGCAAACTTACA
>DASSOO010000377.1:0-2450 GCA_035700455.1 Gammaproteobacteria bacterium | reverse complement strand
CCATCCGCATCGTGGCGCCGGGCACGGCGCAAGTGCAGCGCACTCCCGGCCGGCGCAGTGCCGCACGCGCCGCCGCCGTACGCCTCGCACTCGGACCCGAACGCATGCTGCTGACGGCACGCGCCGCGGCCGACCTGCACGCCGAACCGCTCGAGTATTTGCAGGACGTGCCGCAACAGGTTGTCGCGTTCACCTGGCACAACGCAGATGTACGCCTGTACTTGAACGCCTACACATCGTTGCCAACTGCGGTCGAGATTACGCGGCCGCATCCGTACGATGTGTTCTGGAACGTGTGGGGCGACGTGACCACCCGCATTTATTACTCCTTCTGGATGCTGAAGGCTGGCGGGCTGCGCTATCCGAAACAGTGGGATGTCTGGCGTAATGGACAGCCGGTACAAACGTGGCTTCTGGACAAGCTCGAACTCAACCCGGCGCCGGTTCCGAAGCTGAGTGTATCGGCGCGTGAGCGCAAGGCTTTCGAGCGCCGGGGAACGATTGACGCAACCCCGCTCGGCGGTTCTGCACGCACGCTCGCACCCGGCATCGTGATGCTGCCTGGCGCGTGGAATACGACCGTGGTCGCACAAGACGACGGCATCGTCATTCTCGAAGCGCCGATTTCGTCCGGCTATTCGGCAGCGGTACTCAAGGCGGCGCAGCGCCGCTACCCGCGCCTGCCGGTGAAAGCGGTGGTAACGACATCCGACGCATGGCCGCATGTCGGCGGCCTGCGCGAATATGTGGCACGCGGTATTCCGCTTTACGCGCTCGACCTCAACGTGCCGCTCATCGAAAAGATCCTGACCGCACCGCACACGATGCGCCCGGACGATCTCGCGCGCACGCCGCGGGCCCCGCAATTTCACGTCGTGTCGGCGAGGACCGCCATCGGCAGCGGAGACAATCGTATCGTGCTTTACCCGGTACACGGCGAGGCCGGCGAACGCATGATAGTGGCCTATTTCCCGCGCCGACGACTGCTGTATACCAGCGACCTTGTGCAGCCGACTTCCGGTGGCAGGTTAGCGTTTCCGGAATATCTCGACGAGGTTGCGAAGCTCGTCGCGCGCGAAGGGCTCCGTGTCGAACGCGTCTTCGGCATGCATACGCCGCAGGCGCTGCCATGGAATGCCGTTGTGCAGGCGATCGCGGCGGCCTCGGCGGACAAGCAACCCAAGCCGCGGAGGAGTGATCGATGAAATCTACGCTGACAACGCTGCTGGGCCTCGTATTGGTGCTGTGGTTCGTGCCGGCACCGGCAGCGCCTGCGCAATCCGGCGACAGTGCATGGCAGTACCCGGTTATCAAGGGTAATGGCGGCGTGCGGCCGTTGCCGCGGGCAGAACTGCAACCCGATCCACATGCGACGTACAAGGTTGTCTTCAGCGTCACGAAGGACAAGGGCGAAGAGCACGTCAACAACGGCCTGTTCCACGTCGCGCGTGCCGTAAACGTATTCGCCATGGCCGGCGTGCCGGCGGATCATCGCCGGTTCGTGGTCGTGCTGCACGGCATGGCGACGTGGCTGGCCGTCGATAATGCCACCTATAAAAAACACTACGGGCACGACAACCCGAATCGCGAACTGATCGCGAAGCTCGCCGCCGCCGGTGTCCGCCTGGTCGCGTGCGGACAGGCGCTGGCGGGCATGAACGTGCCGGCCGCACATCTCGATCCTCATGTTCACCTGTCGCTCTCGGCGCTTTCCGGCCTGATTGTTCTGCAGACCGAGGGTTACGTGCTGTACCCGCTTTAGGGCAGCGCATATTTCATCGCGAGGTCATTACATGCGCATCACGAAACCATTGTGTTTTGTCGCCGCGCTGTCGGCATTCGCCAGTCTGCCGGCGGCAGGCGCACCTGCCGGTGTCGTGGCGCCGACGGTGTTCGAACCGGGCATCATTTCGTGCGCGCCCCATGAAGCTGCACCGGCATTTACGCCTGACGGGCGAACGGTATTTTTTCAGCGTGGCAACCCGTCGGAGGCGACCATTCTGGTATCGCACCGGGAAGGCGGCGATTGGTCGCAGCCGACGATCGCGCCGTTTTCCGGGCGCTGGAATGACATGGAGCCGGCGATGGCGCCCGACGGATCCTATTTGATATTCGTATCGAGCCGGCCGATCGTGCCCGGCGGCAAATCGATCGACGGCGTTTTCAATGGCAAGCGCCACCCGGGACACGGCGGCAATCTCTGGCGCGTGGATCGCACCGCTACCGGTTGGAGCAAGCCATACCGGTTGCCGGAGATCGTCAATTCGAGCACAACCACTTTTTCGCCCTCGATCGCGCGCGACGGCAGCCTGTACTTCATGCACCCCGACAAGACCACCGGCCGCTTTCGGCTGTATCGGGCGCAATGGCGCGACGGGCGCTATCTGGCCCCGGTGCCGCTGCCGTTCAGCACCGGTGCAAGTACCGACGTGGACCCGGCGGTGGACCCG
>DASSOO010000376.1:0-8265 GCA_035700455.1 Gammaproteobacteria bacterium | reverse complement strand
TATTGCCCTTCGTCGCTTCGATACCGATGCTGGCTTCGCCGGGCGGGATTACAGGGCCCCAGCTCACGTTGAGAAAATGTGTGATCAGCGTTTCGATGTCGTGCAACGTGCGCTGCTTCGGCGGCGGCGTGGTCAGCGGATGCTCGGCCTTGACCGGCCCTTCCGGCATGTTGTTGAGACATTGCTCGATGATGCGCAGGCTCTGGCGCATCTCCTCGACGCGCACCACGCAACGGTCGTAGGAGTCGCCGTTGGCCGCGGTCGGGATCTCGAAATCGAAGTGCTCATAGCCGGAATACGGCCGCTGCTTGCGGAAATCCCAGTTGAGACCGGTCGCGCGCAGGCCCGGGCCGGTGACGCCCCACTCGATCGCCTCGTCGAGCGTGTAGCGTGCGACATCCTTGGTACGGCGCCGGAACAGGCCGTCATTGAGCACGATTTTGTCGTATAGCCGCAGGCGCGCGGGCATGTAATCCAGAAATTCGCGCACCAGCTTTTCCCAGCCTTCCGGCAAGTCCTCGACGACGCCGCCGATGCGGAACCAATTGGGATGCATGCGCTCGCCGGTGATGCCCGAAGTGACTTTGTAAGCGCGCTCGCGGTCGGCAAACATGTAAAACACCGGCGACATCTGGCCGACGTCCTGCGCGAGCGTGCCGAAGAACAGCAGGTGCGACATGATGCGGAAGAACTCGCAAAGCATCACGCGAATCACCACGGCGCGCTCCGGCACCCGGATGCCGGCGAGCTTTTCGACGGTGAGCACGTACGGCAGGTTGTTCATCACGCCGCCGAGGTAGTCGACGCGGTCGGTGTAAGGGATGTAGGTATGCCACGACTGGCGCTCACCCATTTTTTCCGCGGCGCGATGGTGGTAGCCGATGTCGGGCACGCAATCGACGACTTCCTCGCCGTCGAGCTGGACGACGATGCGGAATACGCCGTGCACGCTCGGATGGTTCGGCCCGAGGTTGAGGAACATGAAATCCGCACCCTCGTTGTCGGTGCTCATGCCCCAGTACTTCGGATCGAACAGCAGTGCCTGCTGTTCGACCTCCTCGCGCGCCTCCGGCAACTGATAGATGCCCATTTCGGTCGCGCGTGCCGGATGATCCTTGCGCAGCGGATAGCCGGTCCAGGTCGGCGGCATGAGAATGCGGCGCAGCGACGGATGGCCCTCGAACGCAATGCCGAACATGTCCCAGGCTTCGCACTCGTACCAGTTCGCTGCGCCCCAGATGCCGGTGATCGACGGCATATGCAAGTCGTGCTCGTCGAGCGCAACCTTGAGGCGGATGTCTTCGTTGCGGTCGTAGGACAACAGGTGGTAGACGACGGTGAAGTCGCCGTCGGGCTGGTCCTGGCGGTGCGTGCGCAGCCGTTCGTCGATCGCTGTCAGGTCGTAGAGGCAACGAAACGGCTGGTCGATTTCGAACTTGAGATAGCGCAGAACGTTCAGCAGATCGCTGCGCCGGACCCACAGCGTCGGCAGACCGTCGGCGGTTGGCTGCGCGACGAAGTTCGCTTCGCCGAAGCGTTCGAACAACATCCTTGTTGTACTGGTACGTTCCAGCATCGACTGACTCTTGTTGTTTATCATTCGCGCCGCTACTGTCCGCGGCGCGATCACCGAAACTACTTCCGGATATTCGCCTTCTTGTCGAGAAAGTCATCCAGTGTGTTCTGGCCGCGCAACTCCTTGACGCGTACCCGCTCGGCACGTTTGCGGTCGCGCATGCTCGGCGCCGGCGGGCGCACCACGCCTTGCTGCCCGATTGTCCACGACAGCGGCCGGCGCTCGGTGCCGACACGATCCATCAGCATGATGAGGCCTTCGAGCAACGCGTCCGGACGCGGCGGGCAACCGGGAACATAGACGTCCACCGGCAGAAAGGTGTCGACGCCCTGTACGACGCTGTAGATGTCGTACATACCGCCGGAATTCGCGCAGGAGCCCATCGAGATCACGTAGCGCGGTTCCATCATCTGGTCGTAAAGCCGCTTGATCACCGGCGCCATCTTGCGAAACACAGTGCCGGAGATAACGATCAGGTCGGCCTGACGTGGCGACGCGCGTAGCACTTCGGCGCCGAAGCGGGCAATGTCGTAAACACCGGTAAACGCGGTCGTCATTTCGACATAGCAGCACGACAGACCGAAGTTGAACGGCCACAACGAATACTTGCGGCCCCACGACACCAGGTCTTCGAGCTTCGCCATGACGAGGCTGCGACGCACCGCCGCCTCGAAGTTCTTGTCCTCGGCCGGCGTTGCGTCGACCCGGCTCAGCGACCACTCCATCAGCGCCTCTCCGGATGTCCGCGGCGCGCATCCCAGATGTCGCGCTGATTGAAGGCCTGGCGCCAGCGTCGGTTCGCCCAGTCGAGCGCGCCGAGCTTCCAGAGGTAAATCAGCGCGGCGAACAGGATGCCGATAAACACGACCATCTCGAAGTACGCGCTCCAGCCGATGGCGCGCAGCGCGACCGCGCCGGCATACAGAAATGCCGATTCAAGATCGAAGATGACGAAGAAAACCGCGAGCAGGTAAAACTTGACCGGAAAGCGGAAGCGCGCGTAACCGATCGGCAGCACGCCTGATTCGAACGGTTCCTGCGTCGCCGGGTCGCGGTGCTTCGGGCCGACCAGCCACGACAACGCGAGCACGACCAATACCAGCAGCGTGACCGCGCCGAAAAACACGGCCAGTTGCCAAAAGTTTTCGTCTTGAGGAAATCCGGGTTGTGCGCCGGGGGTCACGACGGCTCCATCCTTGAGCAATGCCTTCCATGAGTCAAAACGGCTTCTTTTTCGCCCTTCTAATACTACTCGCTATGGGTGCCATGGCAAGTCTGGCCGGGACTCGCGGGCCGCCGGGCCGGGTGTATATTGAACTCCGGAATTGACCAAGGAGGGTCGTTCAATGGTGGAAAAGCAGGCACAGCGCCTGGATGAATTGATCGCACACTTCAGCCACGCGATGCTCGTCACCCGTGCGCGCGACGGCACGTTACGGGCCCGGCCGATGGCCATCGCCGAACGTCACGATCATGGCGGACTGTACTTCTCGACCGACCGCGGTTCTGAAAAGGTCGACGAGATCGAGGCGCAGGCCGAGGTGGCCGTAACGATGCAGGACGGCGATCGTTACCTGTCCATTTCCGGCCGGGCAGAGCCGATAGGCGACCGTAAGCTCATCGAAAAACTCTTCAGCCCGTCCTGGAAACTCTGGTTTCCCGAAGGACCGGGCGATCCGAACCTGGTGCTGCTCAGAATCGTGCCGTCATACGGCGAATACTGGGACCGGGGCACGAGCCGGAACCGGCTGCGGTTCATGGTCGAGGCAGGCAAGGCGCTGGCCGAAGGCCGCACCGTCGACGAAAGCAAGCTCTCCGGGCACGGGAAGGTCAAGCTTGACTGAAACGCGGTGCTTCAGCCGCTCTGGCCGACGGGAATCGTCAGGATCTGCCCCGCGCGAATCACGCTGCCGCTGATACCGTTCACGGCGCGCAGTGAGTCGAGGCTGACATCGAAGCGGTCGGCGATCGACGACAGCGTATCCCCGCTGGTGATGACATACTGCTGGCCGCCGATGCGCCCATGATGCGCGGCGAGCAGCGTACCCGGCGGCGGCTGGTCTTCGAAATAGCCGATCACACCGTTAAGGATCGCAACCGCCATCTTTTCCTGGTAACGCGGGCTCGCGAGTTCGCGTTCCTGCTTGCGATTGGTAATGAACGCGGTCTCGACCAGGATCGACGGAATATCGGGCGATTTCAGCACTACGAAAGCCGCCTGATCCACGCGGCGGCTGTGCAGCGGCTCGATATCGCCCATCTGCCCGAGCACGTCGTGTGCGACCTTGAGGCTCGCACTGATCGTCGCGGTTTGCGACAGATCCAGCAACACCGACGCGAGCATCGAGCCCTTGTCGCTCAACGACACGCCGCCGAGTTTGTCGGAATCGTTTTCGCGGTTGGCAAGCCAGCGCGCCGCTTCGCTGGAGGCGCCGTGCTGCGACAGCGCAAACACCGCACCGCCGCGTGCGCTGCGGTCGCGCGAAGCGTTGGCATGGATCGAAATAAACAGATCGGCGTGGTCGGCGCGTGCAATCTCGGTACGCTCGCGCAGTTTCAGGTAAGTATCGTCGGAGCGGGTCAACACGGCACGCATGCCCGGTGTCGCATCAATCAGCGCCGCGAGCTTCTTCGCGATCGCCAGCGTAACTGTCTTTTCCTGAAGACCGTCCGGCCCGTGCGCGCCCGGATCGATGCCGCCGTGACCCGCGTCGACGGCGACGACGATATCGCGTGGCTTCGCCGCCTGCGTGGGTACTGCAACCGGAATCGGCGTCGGCGTCACCGGGGCCCGGGCGGCAGTCGTCGGGCCTTCGCCGTACACGTCGACGACGAGCCGCGCCGGGTCGCTGCCGTTTTTTGGCATGAAGAAGCTGCGCGGCACGCCGCGCGTGTTGAGGTCGAACACAATACGCACGCCGTGGCCGTGCTTGCCGCTGCGGAAATCGTTAATTACGCCCTCGCCCTGCGGCAGGCTGGTGTCGAGCCTGGCCGAGGCGATATCGAGCACGATCCGGTTCGGGTTCTTGAGCGTAAAAATCTCGTGCTCGGCAGCCGCGGACAGGCGCAATGTCACGCGCGTATGATCCGCGTGCTGCGCTACGTCCACCGCCTCGATGCGCGCCGTGCCCGCGAGGCAGACCGCGGGCAGCCAGCACAGCAGCAGGATAATTTTTCTCATTACTCCCCTTCGCCCGTCCCGGGCCGGGTCCTTCTTCTCGACTTGCGGCTGCGCCAGCCTGTTCTTGCGCCACCTGCTAAAGCATAGCGCACTTTACGAAGATTGCCACCGATTTTCCATAAAATTGAAGAGGATAGCAAGGGAAGCTCGACAAGCCTGCCAAGATCGGTGCGCAAGCCGGCGCCGCTGGGGGATATTGGGATATGGAAAAAGACGGTGCCGGGGAGGCAAACCGGTCCAAAAATTCGCTAGCCAGCCTCGGAAAGCCGGGTAAGCAGCGCGCCACCCCGCGCCCCGTGCCCACGCAGTTCGACCCGCCTGCCGGGCTCGGCCAAGTCAATTTCTACTGCCAGATCGGCCGCGGGCAGCGACTGTCCGCCACGCTCGGGCCATTCAACCAGGATCAGGTCCGTGGCCGGATCAAGGTCGCGCACACCCAGAAATTCCAGTTCCCCGGGATCCCCCAGCCGGTACAGGTCCAGGTGGTAAATCTGCCGGCCGCCGATCTTGTACGGCTCGACCAGCGTGTAGGTCGGGCTGCGGATATAACCTTCGACGCCGAGCGCGCGCAGCATCGCGCGCACCAGCGTCGTCTTGCCGGCGCCGAGATCGCCGCTGAGCGCGATGACGAGCCCATCTTCCGGCAACGCATTCGCGATGCGGCACGCCAGCGCCACCATTGCCGGCTCATCCGGAATGTCGAGCGCAAGTTGTTTCATGGATTCACGACCGCGCGCAGTGCGGCGATCAAATCCAGTGCCGCGAGTCCGCGCTCGCCGGCGGCCGCGGCGCGATCGCCGGCGACGGCGTGCACGTGCGCGCCAAGCCTCGCGGCATCGAAATGCGACAAGCCTTGCGCCAGCAGCGCCGCAACGATGCCGGTCAGCGCGTCACCCATTCCGCCCACTGCCATGCCCGGATTGCCGCGATCGATCAATGCCGTTGTTTCGCCGGGCGCCGCGATGAGACTGCCTGCGCCTTTCAACACCACGGCGGCGTTATAACGGGACGCAAGTTCAGATACGGCAGCAAAGCGATCGGTCTGCACATCGGCGGTCGAACAATCGAGCAGCCGCCCCGCCTCACCCGGATGCGGCGTCAGAATCCAATGACCTCGCTCGACCGGTTTTTCCGCCAGCAGATTCAATCCATCCGCGTCGACCACCAGCGGCAAAACGGTTCCAAGCATGCGCGCGAACAGTTGCCGCCCGAAGTCTTCCTTGCCGAGCCCCGGCCCGAGCGCAACGACTGTTGCGCGTTCAAGCAGCGCGTCCAATCCGCTGGCATCGTCGCCACCATGGCACATCAGTTCCGGCCGCGTGCCAACGACGGCAGCGACATGCTCCGGCCGCGTATACACGCTGACGAGCCCTGCCCCGCTGCGCATCGCCGCCTCCGCCGCCATCCGCACCGCGCCCGGCATCCCATGATCGCCGCCGACCACCAGTACATGCCCGAAGTCGCCCTTGTTCGCGTCGCGCGGCCGCGGCGGCAACGCCGCGCGCAAGTCATCCTGCGTTACCCGCCGCGCCGCCGGTTCGATGCCTGCATAAACATTTGACGGCACGTCCAGCCCGGCAAAATGCAGATCGCCGCAATGTGCAGGCCCCTGTCCGGTCAACAAGCCGCACTTGGCACCAATGAACGTAACTGTCGCCGCCGCGCGCACGGCACAACCCATCACCGCGCCCGTATCGGCATGAATGCCGCTGGGGATGTCGATCGCAAGACAGGGAATATCGCTTGCGTTAATGGCATCCACCGCGCCGGCGAAGGCGCCTGCCAATGGCCGGTTCAGGCCGGTGCCGGCAATGGCATCAATGACCAGGTCCGCGTCCAGTTCGGAACGGCTGAACGTGCCGATGCGGCCGCCGGCTTCGCGATAAGCGTTGCGAGCGCGTGCAGCATCGGTGCCGGCCTCAGGTTCGCGCAGTGCCAGGACGCGCGCGTCCAGACCATGCCGGTGTGCAAGCCGTGCGACGATGTAACCATCGCCGCCGTTGTTGCCGCCGCCGGCGATGACAACAATGCGGCCGGCCGCCGGCCAGTATTGGCGGATCAGCTTGAATGCCGCCGCGCCGGCACGCTCCATCAATTGGCCGTCGGCGATGCCATGGTCTTTGATCGCGCGGCGGTCGAATTCGCGGACGTCGGCTGCGCGGTAGAAATTGGTTGGGAAGTCGCAGCTTAGCATCGCGATATTATGCAATAGGAGACGATGGGTATTTGTGCCGCCTGCGGCGGCGCACCTCCTGCCATTCCTGCGCGACCGCCATGGACGGCGGAAGTGCCGGAAATGCAGGAGCAATTTCCGGCTAAGGCGGGAATCCATCTTGTTGTGCCGCCTGCGGCAGCGAGCCCCGATTGGGTGCCGGTCTCGTCCGGCGGCCGAGGTACTTTCGTTTTGGCAAAAGTACCCGCCGTAGGGAGCCGGCGCGCCCCGCCCAATCAGACCGCGCGCAGCGCAGAAATGACGGAGGTGTTCAGACAGGTGATGCGGTCGAAGATTTCGCTGCCCGACGCCAAGGATCTCCCGGCAGCTTCACGTAATGCCCGAACACATACGACCACGGAATGATGATCCAGAAAATAACGACGAACGAGCATGCAAATGCCGTTGCCGATAATCCGGCCGTCATCGTTTCGTTGAGCCAATTTGGCAACGCCACGGCAAGCAGCCAGGCGGTTTTCCATGTGATTTCGAAAAAGAGGATGGGCAGCATTCGCAGCGGATAGCGAATACCCAGAATCGCCAGAACACACATTGCCCACAGCAAGGATATTGCGACGCCGTGCCAGAGTTCCATGGTGCTCGCGTGATACGTCATTGCCGGCCACACGTTCATCCCTTCCCCCACGGCCAGAAGCAGGTACCCCGCCCGCAGCAGGTACAGCCGGAATATCGAGACGGTATCCATGAACCTAGTCCTCATTGTATTGTGGCACTCAGAGCTACACGATAGACCCTGATTCGGGAGACATTCAATTCGACATGGGCCTGGCCTGGCTATCTCCTCCTCGAGTCGCGGGCACCGCTGTCTTGCCGGCCGAGGATGGCCGGCTCTTGGGGCGCCCGTGGAGTGAGCCGAATCGGAGGGCTGGAAATCGGGAGCAAGGGCGAGTTGTCTGAGGTCCATGGATGGACCGAGTTCTCGCCCGGCCCGATTTCCAGTGCTCCGATTCTGGCAGTTTCAGTACAGGGAGGTACTGAGACCGAACGGTGTCGGGCGCTGGTTCTTTGCCCACTTTCTTTCCAAAGAAAGTGGGTCGGCCGCCAGGACGATGCCCCGGCAAGTTTGTCGGCCCGCGCGCCAGCGCGCACAAACTACTTTTCCGGTACCCGCGCGGTCGGCAGATGCCATCCGTACTGGATCGCCATAAACCGAAGTGCAAAGCACAAAACGCCGCCAACGACCGTGGACACAACAGCCGGCACGTGAAATATATGACCGATCACGACGACACCCGCACCGACCAACGCCGCCAAGGCATAGATATCCGCGCGAAG
>DASSOO010000375.1:0-2820 GCA_035700455.1 Gammaproteobacteria bacterium | reverse complement strand
CGCTGCAAAAGAGCATCGGCGACATGCCGAAAAACAGCCAGCGGCTTGCGCCCGAGCCGCGCAACATCGCCGCCGACGATGCGCTCTCGGATGTTGCCTACGACAAGGGCTCGTGGTTCATGCGCACGCTCGAGCATCGCTTCGGCCGCAAGCGCTTCGACACCTACCTCGAGAGCTATTTCAATCACTTCGCGTGGCACAGCATTACCACCGAACAGATGATGGCATTCCTGAAAAAGAACCTGCTCGACAAGTATCCCGGCAAGATGAGCTGGGACGAAGCACGCGAGTGGGTTTACGGCACCGGCATTCCGAAGGACGCTCCGATTCCCGACTCAGAGCGATTCGATACGATCGATCGCGAGCGCACGGCGTTCCTCGCCGGCAAGCTGCCGGCGGCAAAGCTCGACGCGAAGGGCTGGAATACGCAGGAATGGATGTACTTTCTCGACCGCCTGCCGGATACGCCGACGCTCGCGCAGGTACGCCAGCTCGACGCTGCCTGGCACCTGACCGGCACGCCCAACGCCGAAATCGGCATGCGCTGGTACATTCACGCGATCGCGGCCGGCGACAAGGCGGTCTGGAAGGCGGCGGCTGAACACATGACGCGCATCGGCCGGCTGTACCTGACGATGCCGGTGTACAGGGCTTTTGCGAAAACTTCCGACGGTCTGGCCTACGCGAAGCAGGTATACGCGAAGGCCAGGGCCGGTTACCACCCGCTGACGCAGCACGCGATCGAGCGGCTGTTTGCAAAGTCGGAAAAGAAACTCGCGCAGGCCGCGAAATCGTAAGGATGGCGGCGTGAGCAAGGGCACGCACGATTACCATGACGATCCGCGCAACGCGGAGATCCGCATCAGCGTCAACGGCGAAATGTATCCGCGCAACGAAGCGCGTGTTTCGGTGTTCGACAGCGGTTTCATGCTTGGCGACGGTATCTGGGAAGGTTTGCGCGTGCACGCGGGCGGCCTGCCGTTTCTCGATCGGCATCTCGACCGGCTGTATGAAAGCGCCAAGGCGCTCGACCTCGACATTGGCCTTGATCGCGAGGCCCTGACGGCACGCATCGTCGACACGCTGCGCGCGAACGACATGCGCGACGGCGTCCACGTCCGCCTGATGGTCACGCGCGGCGTGCGCGCGACGCCGTACCAGGACCCGCGCGTCGTTATCTCGCCGGCGACCATCGTCATCATTCCGGAATACAAGGAGCCGCTGCCGGAGACGATCGAGCGCGGCCTGCGCTTGTTTACCGTGCACGTGCGTCGCGGTGCACCCGACGTGCAGGACCCGAAGCTCAACAGCCACTCAAAACTCAACTGCATTCTTGCCTGTATTCAGGCGGCGAAAGCCGGCTACGACGAAGCCTTGATGCTCGATCCGCACGGTTTTGTCGCGACCTGTAACTCGACACACTTCTTTATCGTGCGCCGCGGCGAAGTCTGGACCTCGACCGGCAAGTACTGCCTCGGCGGCATTACGCGCGCGAATGTCATCGCCCTGTGCCGCGCGAACGGCATCCCGGTGTTTGAGAAGGACTTCAGCCTGACCGATGTCTATGGCGCCGACGAAGCGTGCGTCACCGGCACCTTTGCCGGCCTCGTGCCGGTGCGCGAAGTGGACGGACGTGCGATCGGCACCGGCCGTCGCGGCCCGGTAATCGAGCGCCTGCAAGGCCTTTACCGCGAACTGGTCGCACGCGCAGCGCAAGCGGGGCCGCGCATTTGAGCAAGCCGATCCGGCTCGCGATGTGGTCGGGCCCGCGCAATATCTCCACCGCGATGATGCGCGCCTGGGAGAACCGGCCGGACACAGTGGTCTGCGATGAACCGCTTTACGCGCACTATCTGGCGACCACCGATGCGCCGCACCCGGGCCGTAACGATGTCCTCGCCGCCCAAAGCGCCGACTGGCGCATCGTCGTCGCCGAACTCTGCGGCCCCGTGCCCGGTGGCAAGAGCATCTGGTACCAGAAGCACATGACACAGCATGTCACCGGCGACATGCCGCTCGACTGGCTCGGCGGTCTCACCAATGCTTTCCTGATTCGCGATCCGGACGAAGTCGTTGCGTCGTTTACGCAACAGCGCCCGGATGCCGCCCTGTGGGAACTGGGCTTCGAGGCACAGGCGCGGCTTTTCGACTATGTCTGCGAAGCCACAGGCGCCGCACCGCCGGTGCTCGACGCCCGCGACGTGCTCACGGACCCGGCCGGCGTATTACGCACGTTTTGCGAGCGCCTCGGTATTGGTTTCGACGAGCGAATGCTGCACTGGCCGCCGGGTCCGCGCACCAGCGACGGCGTCTGGGCGAAATACTGGTACGACGCGGTCAACCGTTCGACCGGTTTCGCGCGCTACAGGAAGCCGGACATTCGCCTTGCGGCCGCGCAGCAGCGGCTCGCCGACGCCTGTCGCCCGCATTACGAGCGGCTTTACCGCTACCGTATTGGCGCTGACGCCGATTGATCCTTGACCCTCCGACGCCAATTCTTGGATAATCCGCCATTCCGCGATGCGCCCGTAGCTCAGTTGGGTTCGCACGGACCGAAATGCCGGTGGCATTTCGCAGCCGCGCGAACGGCCGGACAGGGTGAGCCGCAAACAGACCGAGCATTGCTCGGTCCTGGCGAACGGAAGCCAAGGATGGCGACCTGGGCTTTTAGCGGAGCCGGGAAGGCGAAGCTAAAAGTCCGGGCTGGCAGGCGCACCACGGACGGTTGCTCGAGACAAGATTAAGATTTGCATGCGCGCCCGTAGCTCAGTTGGGTTCGCACGGACCGAAATGCCGGTGGCATTTCGCAGCCGCGCGAAC
>DASSOO010000374.1:0-2726 GCA_035700455.1 Gammaproteobacteria bacterium | reverse complement strand
GCGCAGCACCTCGAGCCCGGCCAGCACACCATAGGCGCCGTCGAACTTCCCGCCGGTCGGCTGGCTGTCGAGGTGGCTGCCCGTCACCACGGGCGGCAGCGCGTCGTTGCGCCCGGGACGGCGGGCGAAGATATTGCCGACCGCATCGACCGTGACCCGGCAGCCGGCCTGCTCACACCACTGCGTGAACAGATCGCGCGATCGCCTGTCGAGATCGGTCAGCGCCAGGCGGCAAACGCCGCCCTTTTTCGTCGCACCGATGCGCGCCATCGCCATCAGGCTGTCCCACAGCCGCTGACCGTCTATCCGCAGGTTTTCCATGCCGCACCTCGTGTGGGATCCATCAGTGTGAACTATAGACGGCAGCCGCGGCCGGCGTCGACCACACCGCATACGGCGGAAAACCGCCGTTATACGTTCCTGCGAGGAGAGGATTGTTGCAGCGCAGCAACACCCCTCAGCAACCTCTGCGGGGTGCGACAATTTAGTCGTGTTATTTGCTTGGCCGGCCTTGAAATTAACGATGCCATCTGCGATATATTGCATCGCAACATGAGTCGTCCAAGCTCATGTTGCATTGCAAGGTAGAGATACCTTGCCGCACTTCTTGGGCGTTTCCTCCCTAGACTTGGGCCGTGCCAATAGGCGCGGCCCCTCTTTTTTGTCCCGGCAGCCGCCCCGAAGGGCTGCGGCTCAGACCGTCTGCCACGCTCCGTCGACGCCCTGACAGGCCGTCCGCATGACGGATTCCCGCGTCTTGCCGATATCGAACACGACGACGAAGTCGCGGCACAGCCGGCCTTGTTTGTCGTGAAACGTCCGCATCGGCGTGATGCTGGCCCTGGTCGAGGAATCCTGGCTGGTCCAGGTCGTCGGCTGGCCTTCCTTGCCCTCCTGTAGGGACTGGTACGTGGCGCGGTGCAGCGATTCCTTCTCGCGCCACAGCATTTCGTCGGTAACGAGATAGGCGGCGCCGGCGCTCACGCCGCCAATGGTGAGCGCACCGAAGATTCCGGGCGTGCCGGGCCCGAACACGCTCCAGCCGATCATGGCGCCGGCGAGGCCGCCGGTGACGGCGGCGACGGCGA
The DNA here is from genome assembly GCA_035700455.1 of Gammaproteobacteria bacterium. Taxonomy (GTDB): domain Bacteria; phylum Pseudomonadota; class Gammaproteobacteria; order Natronospirales; family DASSBR01; genus DASSBR01. Next base: position 1,638 of record DASSOO010000374.1, on the reverse strand, counting down.
GCTTGTTTTTGCGATCCGTCAGTGCGCAGCCGGAAACGAGATACGCGATCATGGCGAGGCACAGGATTTTCTTCATCCGGCCAACCCCTTTCGAATAAAAAAGGACCCTGGTGCCCAGCGGCATCCAGAATCCTCCTCCCTGTCGCGCGGACGCAACGTAACATAATTCCCGCGGATTATTAAAAGGTTAAGTGAGATCGCGGCGAAAAAACCGACCTGCGCCGGATGATACCGTCTATTTCACTCAAATTGTTTGGAATTTGCCGCTTGCCGGCGCACGGCGCAGCGACCAAATTCATACATCCTCGCGTTGTTCGACTGAATGGGCTCGACCATATTGACGTTTTCCTTCGCCATGACCGGCCGCTTCCTTCTCGCTGCGGTCGTCGCTGTCGCCATCGCCGCCTGTGCGGCGCCGACAACGCGCGCGAAACGGCCGCCGCCGCCCGAACGGCCCGCCGCGGCCGACGCCGGACCGCCGCCGAACGTCAGCGACTGCCGCGAGTTCGCGGACGGCATGGCTGGCCGTCAGATGGAGCGCGACTTCGATTCGATCTCCGGCAATTTCGAAGGCGGGAGCAGCCGGGTGTTTCAGGACTTTGCCCGTCTGGACGCACAGCGCTACCGCCGCCAGCTCTACGAGTCCTGCCTCAGCCAGCAGCGCGCCAGCCAGCCCGAGCCGGCTGCGCGCTGAGCGGCGCGCTCGGCTTTTTCAGCGCATTTCCGCGATTTATCGCCCTCCGCCGCCGTGCTATACCTCCGCCCGAAGTAACAGGAGCCGGTAGTGGCGCGCAAATTTCAAAAGCAAGAATTCCAGACTTCGGCCTGGACGCTGGCCCGGCGCCTCGCACACGACTATCTACGCCACCACTTGGGCAAGATATCCTGCGCTGTTCTGCTGATGATCGTCGTCGGCCTCGCGACCGGGACGCAGGCCAAGCTCATCGAGCCGGCGCTGGACAAGGTCTTCGCGCAGGGCGACACGACGCTGCTCTGGGTCCTGCCGCTCGTCTTCCTCGCCGTCTCGATCGTCAAGGGATTCGCCAGCTACGGGCAAGCGATCCTGATGCAGAAGACGGGCTTGCGGCTCTGCGTGATGATGCAGACGCAGATGTTCGACCGGTTGATCGGAGCGGATCTGCAGTTTATCCACGGCGATGCGACGGGCAAGCTGCTGTCCCGTTTCGGCAACGACGTCAACTTCACGCGCGACGCGACGGTCAAGACCTTCACCGGCATCGGGCGGGACTTCTTTACGCTCATCGTGCTGACCGGCGTGATGATCCACACTCATTGGAAGATGGCACTGATTGCGCTCGTCATCTTTCCGATCAGCATCTTTCCGATCATGTATATCGGCCGGCGGGTGCGCCGGCTGTCGCAACGGACGCAGGTCTCGCTCGGCGACTTCACGAGCTTTCTCGACGAGGTGTTCAAGGGCTTCCGCCAGGTCAAGGCCTACGGCATGGAGGACTACGAGCGGAAGCGCGCGCGCGATGTATTCGACGGCGTCTACGCGCTCCACTACCGCGAAGGCAGCACGCGCTCGCGCTCCTACCCGGTCATGGAGTCGCTGGGCGGCGTCGTTATCGCGCTGATCCTCGGCTGGGGCGGCTATCAGATCATCCACGGCGATAC
>DASSOO010000373.1:0-6152 GCA_035700455.1 Gammaproteobacteria bacterium | reverse complement strand
GACGTCGCCGCCGTAGGTCAGCGCCACACCGTCGGGCAGCGCCGCGTCACGGCCCGCCACCTCATCCAGCCCATAAGACCTGTTGGTGAGCCAGCATTCGACGGCTGCCGGCTGGGCCGGACGTTGTTGCCGACGAACCGGCCGGTCCAGTCGTCGGGTGCATCGTCATCGGGCCGCAGGATGGCCGCCGCCGCATCATAATCAACTGCCAGGGCGTTTCCGATTGGCGGCACGAACTGGAATTGCTGCTACAATCCGCATCCATGCCCAACAAACGCAAAGCCCTAGGCCGCAGCTTCGACACGTTGCTCAGCAGCGCCGCTTCCGCCGAGCGCGCGGAAGGCGACCTCAAGAACCTCCCCGTCGACCTGATCCAACGCGGCAAGTACCAGCCGCGCGTCGACATGCACGCCGACAGCCTCCAGGACCTGGCCGACTCGATCAAGGCACAGGGCGTCGTGCAACCGGTAGTGGTGCGCCCGATTGGCGGCGGCAAGTACGAGCTGATCGCCGGCGAGCGCCGCTGGCGCGCGTCGCAAATGGCGGGCTTGCACGAAATCCCGGCGGTCGTGCGCGACGTCGAGGACCGCGCCGCAATCGCGATGGCGCTGATCGAGAATATCCAGCGCGAGAACCTCAATCCCCTCGAAGAAGCGCGCGCGCTCGAACGATTGATCGACGAATTCGATATGACGCACGAACAGGCCGCCGAGGCGGTTGGCCGTTCGCGCGCGGCGGTCAGCAACCTGCTGCGCCTGCTGGATCTGGGCGCGGCAACACGCAAGCTGGTCGAAGACGGCAAGCTGGAAATGGGCCACGCGCGTGCGCTGCTGGGCCTGAAAGGAACGGTTCAGGACGAAACCGCACGCATTGTCGCCACCCGCGGCCTGTCGGTGCGCGAAGCCGAGGCACTGGTGCGCCGTCAGCTTGCGGACAAGCCGGCGCCGCCCCCGCGGCGGCTCGACCCCGATGTGCGCCGCCTGCAGGAAGATCTCAGCGGCCGCCTCGGCGCCCGCGTCACCTTGCAACCGGGCCCAAAGGGCCGCGGCAAACTCATCATCACCTATACCAGCCTCGACGAACTCGACGGTATCCTCGAACACATCAAGTAGCCGAGGACTCGGACGCGCTGCCGCGCCTCCGATCCCGCCGCCGCCGGGAGCTTGCCGCAGTCGTCGCCCGAGCCATGGGTTCGGCGAGGCCGCACCGCGAAACCGTCCGTTGAAAACTATACAATCCGCCAATGCGTAAACTGAGTCATCTCTTCAAGAACAACCGCGAGTGGGCTGCCGAAATAGCACGGCAGCAGCCGGACTTCTTCAGCAAGTTGTCGGCACAGCAGGCACCGAAATATCTCTGGATAGGCTGCGCCGACAGCCGCGTGCCGGCAAACCAGATCATGGGGCTTCTGCCGGGCGAGGTATTCGTGCACCGCAACATCTCGAATGTCGTGGTGCATACCGATCTCAACTGCCTGTCCGCAATTCAGTACGCGGTCGAAGTACTCAATGTCGAGCACATCATCATCTGCGGCCACTACGGCTGCGGCGGCGTACTGGCTGCGCTGCGCGACGATCGCTTCGGGCTCATCGACAACTGGCTGCGCCATGTCCAGGACGTACACCACAAGCACCAGGCACAGGTCGACAAACTGCCAACGGAGACCGCGCGCCACCGGCGGCTGTGCGAACTGAACGTGATCGAGCAGGTCTTGAACGTCAGCCAGACGACAATCGTGCGCGAGGCGTGGGCACGCGGGCAGACGCTCGCGGTGCACGGCTGGATTTACGGCATTGAGGACGGCCTGCTGCGCGACCTCGGCGTCTGCGTCACCGGCGAAGCCGAGATCGGAGCCTGCGCCGAGGCGAGCCGGGCCAAACAGGAGGTTACATCGTGATCCATGAAGGAAGCTGCCATTGCGGCAACATCAAGTTTGAAGTCGAGGGCGACATCGGCGAAGTCTACGAGTGCAACTGCTCGCATTGCAGCCGCAAGGGCTACCTGATGTGGTTCGCGCCGCGCGCGCAGTTCAAGCTGCTGACGCCGGAAAACGACCTGGGTACCTACACGTTCAACAAGCACGCAATCCGGCATCACTTTTGCGGCACCTGCGGCTGCGCGCCGTTCGGATTTGGCAAGGATCGTGACGGCGCGGACATCGCGGCGATCAACGTGCGCTGTCTGCCGGACCTCGACAAGTCGGCGCTTGCGGTCAAGCACGTCGACGGCCGGAGTCTGTGAGCGCGGTTATCGCGATCCGCAAATGCGCGCCGGGCGACGAGGAGGCGCTGGCGCTGGTCGGCCAGGCTTCGTTTCTCGAAGCCTTCGCCGGCACGCTTGACCGGGATGACATCATCGCCCATTGCCGGCGGCAGCATTCGGCTGAGAAATATCGGACCTGGTTGAACGACGATGTTACCCAAATCTGGGCAGCCGAGGCCGGTGGCGCGCCGATCGGTTACCTCGTATTGACGAAGCCCGATTTGCCGCTGGCGGATGTCGCCGCTAGCGATCTTGAAATCAAGCGCGTGTATCTACTGTACCGTTTCCAGGGCACAGGTACAGGCCGGCGGCTGATGGACGAGGCGCGCCGCCATGCCGAACGCGCCGGAGCGCGACGCCTGCTGCTCGGAGTGTATGAGAACAACACCACGGCGATCGCTTTCTACGAGCGGCTGGGCTACGTCGAAGTGGGAACGCGGCCGTTCGTCGTCGGGACAAACACTTATCACGATTTTATTCTCGCCTTACGGCTGCGCAACTAGCGGCGGCATTAATTTTCTCAACGGGAGCAATGCAATGCAGCACAGACTCTCGGACATCGGCCAGGTCGCAATCGTCGTCGGTGACGTTGCCACGGCACTGCCTTTTTATCGGGATGCGCTCGGACTGACATTCCTGTTCAGTCCATCGGAGAACCTTGCGTTTCTGTCGGCAGGCAGCGTACGTATCATGCTGACGACGCCGCAGGGCGCGGGTGAAGCCGGCAAGAATTCGGTTCTCTATTTCAAAGTCACGGACATCGAAGCGGCGTACGCGGCAATTGTGGAACGCGGCGCCGTCGGCGAGCGCGCACCGCAACTGACGGCGAGGCTGTCCGATCACGAACTATGGATCGGCTTTGTGCGCGATCCGGACGGAAACCTGGTCGGGCTGATGGAAGAAAAGCGGTAACCGGATTTGGTGCGGCACAACTGCCGGCAGTCCAGTCGTCAATTACAAGCTCACCCACTCCATCGTTTCGAGATACAGCCGCAACTGTCCCGCGGTGCGAAATTTCTTTTTGATCAGCGTACGCTTGAGACCGGAGCATATTTTCCTGATTTCCGGCGGATGCGTGGCGTAAGTCGCGGCGCCGCCAAGCGATTCGTAAAAGAGACGCACGATATCGACGACATCTTCGCGAATGTTTTCACCGGTCGACACCCGCCAGCGGTACATGTCGATCAGCTTCATCTGAAAGCCGATGCCGCGGCGCTTGATGATGATGTTGTCGCTATGCAAATCCCCGTGGTACTCGCGCATCGCGTGAATCATTTCGAGACCCTGCGCAAGCGTGTGCAGCAGGTGCACGCCTTCGAAGACGGTCAACCGGCCGCCGGGCTGACGTTTCAGAAATGCACTCAGCAGTTCGCCCTCGACGTACTCCGAGACCATGAAGCGGATCGGCTGGCGCCGGTATCGGATTTCGTCGTGCGTGAGATACGAAATGAGAATCGGGCAGCGGCGCAGCTTGTTGAGCTTGTTGGCGTAGTAGTTGAACGTCCGGTCGCGCGGATTGCGCTGCGGATAAAAGAATTTCGCCGCGCGCTCGATGCCCGTTGCGAGTTCGCGCACCTTGTACACCTCGCCTTCGTAGCCGCGCCCCAGCAGGCCGATAACCTCGTACTTGTTGGCAAGACGCCGGCCGCGCGGAAAGTTGAACGCGTCGATGCGGATGGGTTCGCGCGGCGGATTGCTCATCGGCTTGCGATTTCGCGGTGCCGGAAGCAGGTCATGATGTGATCGTTGACCATGCCGGTCGCCTGCATGTATGCGTAGCAGATTGTCGTGCCGACGAAATTGAAACCGCGCTTCTTGAGGTCCTTTGCGAGCGCATCCGACTCGGGCGTTCGTGTTGGCACGTCCTGTTGCGTCCGCCAGCGGTTGCGGCGGGGTTTGCCGCCTACATAGCGCCACAGAAACGTGTCGAAACTACCATGCTCGGCCTGCACCGCCAGAAACGCGCGCGCGTTGGCAACGGCAGATTCAATCTTGAGCCGGTTGCGGACGATCCCTTCGTTCTGCATCAGCCGCTCGATACGGCGGCGGTCGAAGCGTGCGACGCGTTGCGGATCGAAATTGTCGAACGCGGTCCGGTACGCCGCACGCTTGCGCAGAATCGTCGCCCACGAGAGACCGGCCTGCGCCCCTTCCAGAATCAGGAACTCGAACAGCAGCCGATCGTCATGCACCGGCACGCCCCACTCGCGATCGTGGTAGTCGAGGTAGCCGGGGTCATTGAGCGGAGCCCAGCCGCAGCGCGCTTTGACGGCGACGGCGCTCATGCCGAAAGCGGTGGCCGCTCACCGGGCCGCGCGGTTCGAAACCAGTTTTCGAATCGGGCCGCCGCCGGCTCCCCTTCGACCGGCGCCCAGGCCGCGAAATCCTTGTCGGCCGCGGGCGCGTACGGACCCGGCTTCACCTCCAGCACGATGCTGCCGGGCTCGAGCGCGGCCAGCGTATGCCACGCGCCTGGGGGTGTTTCAGCCGCCGCCACCGCGCCGCCGCACGCTAATTCCTCGCGCACGGTTACCGCGCCCCCGGCGTCAAAGCAGATGAGAGCTACCCGCCCGGCCAGCACCGTAAGCAGTTCAAACTTGCCCGGTTCCGGGTGGCGGTGCGGTCGAATATAGGTGCCGCATTCGAGTGCCATGCAGAGCCGCTGGATCGGGTCGCCGAGTTCCGGGTGCAGGTTGTGATGGGCCCGGCGGCGCGGCGAGGCAACCGCGTCGGCGCGCAGGCGCGCAAACAGCTCGTTGTCGAGACGTTTCATTCGGGTGAACCCTTGGGTTTCGTCCAGCGGCAGTGGGGAGCCATCGTAGCACCCAAACACGGCGCGGAAAATGCCGATTATGTCGCACTCCGGCGATCAGCGCCGGGCCATTATGGAGACGCCTGCCGCAACCGGTCGAGATACGTCAGGCGCGGGCTGCCGCGAGGCTGCCGCAACCGACACACAAGGAAGGAGTACAACCATGCTGGGCTGGGCAGTAGTGTTTTTCATTATCGCGATCATTGCCGGCGCTTTCGGTTTTGGCGGCATCGCCGCCGGTGCCGCCGGCATCGCGAAGATCCTGTTCTTTATTTTTCTGGTTATTTTCGTCATCAGCCTGATCCTGCATTTCGTCGGCGGCCGCCGCCGACCCTAGCACGACAGGCCAGATTGCGATGCTATACTGGCGCAGGTCGGATTTATACCAGATGGAACCTGTGATTAATTCGACCGAGCGGATCGCCCGCAAGGCGGCAGACACCGCTTCAGGGAATTAAGCAGGAATCCAAAACAGCAAGGAGGCTTTCATGATTACCATTCGCTCGACGCTTCTTACCGCTGCCGTTCTGGCCGCCGGCCTCGGTCTCGCCGCCTGCGGCGACGGCAATAACAGCAGCAACAACGGCAGCAATCCGCAGTCACCCAACCAGCCATCCGCCGCCACCAACACCGGTAACGCGGCGGCCAATGCCGGCAACCAGGCGGTAACGGCAGGATCGGACACATCGATCACCGCCGCCGTCAAGGCCAAGCTGCTCGCCAATTCCAGCACCTCGGGCATGGACATCCACGTCACCACGAATCATGGCGTGGTCACGCTGAGCGGCACCGTCAATTCCGACGCCGAGCGTCAATTGGCCGAGCGCATTGCGCGTGACACCGACGGCGTCACCGACGTAACGAACAATCTGAACGTCAAAGGCGGGTAAGGCTACGGCAGCGCCGGCGCCGCGGCTTCGTCGCGCAGCAGCGCTTCGGCGAGTTCCGCCGACACCGGCTGGCTGTAATAAAACCCCTGCGCCTCGTCGCAACCGGCCGCGCGCAGAAAGTCCAGTTGTGCGTCGTTCTCGACGCCCTCGGCGATCACTCGCAGGCCGAGATTCTTCGCCATCGCGAT
>DASSOO010000372.1:0-2367 GCA_035700455.1 Gammaproteobacteria bacterium | reverse complement strand
TATCGCTGTTGCGCCGGCGCGCCACGCGGCAGCTCGCGCGCCTGGCTTCGAAAATCGAAAGGATGCCGTTCAGAGCTTTGCAGACCCTGCACAGCGGGCGGATCACTGATTATGTGGTGTGGATGATGGTCGGGCTGGCGGCGTTGGCCATCCTGATGAGATTGCGTTAGCGGGAGCCGTGCGGCGTCAGGTTTTCTTTTTCTCCGGCCGCTTCCAGCCCGGCAGGACAGCCTGGCGCACGCGGCTCAGTGCGAGCACGTCTGCGGGGACGTCCTTGGTGATCGTCGAGCCTGCACCGATGGTCGCGCCCGCGCCAATCGTAACCGGTGCGACAAATTGCGTATCGGAACCGACAAACACGCCGTCGCCGATGACGGTTCGGTGCTTATTGACGCCGTCGTAGTTGCAAGTGATCGTTCCCGCGCCGACGTTTACGCCGCTGCCGACCGACGCATCGCCGATGTAGCTCAAGTGATTGGCTTTGGAACCCGCGCCGATCTCGCTCTTCTTGATCTCGACGAAGTTGCCGACATGAACTTCGGCGGCGAGCTGCGCGCCGGGGCGCAGGCGCGCGAACGGGCCAATGCGGCAGTCGCGGCCGATCACCGCCTCGTCGATCAGCGTGTGCGAAAAAATTTCGGTACGGGCGGCAATATCGGCATCGCGGATGACGCAATACGGACCGACACGCACGCCGTCGCCGAGCGTGACGGCGCCTTCGAACACGCAGCCGACGTCGATAATGACGTCGCGCCCGCAATTGAGCTCGCCGCGTACATCGATGCGTGTCGGATCGCGCAGCGTCACGCCGGCACGCATCAGGGCCTCCGCCTTGCGCTGCCGCAGCGCCGCTTCGGCTTCGCTGAGCTGCACGCGGTCGTTGATGCCGAGTACTTCCTGTGCCGACGCGTTCGTACCGGCAACCGGCACACCGTCCGCCGCGGCCATCGCGATCACATCGGTGAGGTAGTACTCGCCCTGGGCATTGTCGTTGTCGAGGCGGCTCACCCAGTCGCGCAGCATTGCGGCCGGTGCCGCAATCAGGCCAGTGCTGACCTCGTCAATTTTCCGCTCGGCCGCATTGGCGTCCTTTTCCTCGACGATGCGAATAACCGAACCGCCCGCGTCGCGGAGGACGCGCCCGTAGCCGGTCGGATCCGCGAGCCGCGTCGTCAGCACCGCGAGTGCGCCCGGCGCGGCCAGCAGCGCAAGCGCCCCCATGGTTTCGGTCCGCACCAGCGGGACATCCCCGTAGAGCACCAGAACAAGGTCCCTGTCGTCAATTTGCGGCAGCGCCTGCGCCACCGCGTGACCGGTACCAAGCTGCTCCGCCTGATGCACCCAGGTAACGGGTAAGTGGGCGAGCGCTTCTTTTACCCGTTCGCCGCCGTGACCATAGACCACGTGCAGCGATGCTTTCGGTAACGCGCGCGCCGCTGCGACGACATGCTCGAGCAGGCAGCGCCCGCCGAGCGGCTGCAGCACTTTCGGCAGATCGGAGTGCATGCGCTTGCCCTGGCCGGCGGCAAGAATGACGATGCTTAGGGGCATGGAAGGTCTGGCGTTATCGCTTGTTAGCAGCCGCCATGATAACGGACGGTGCGGCGGGACGGAAACGGGCCAGGAAAGTGCCCAGGACTGAGTTCCTGGGACTGAGTGAAGAAGCAAGATGCCGATAGCTCGAATGCTTTCGGTCTTGCCGGTCCCCCTACTTAGTCCTGGGCACTCAGCACTAGGCACTCATTGAGTCGCGGCGAAGCCGGAACTTAGCGCTGCCGCAGCGTCCGCCGCAATTGCTCGAGCGCCTTCAGGCGAGCGATAGCCTGGGCGAGTTCCGCCTGGGCCTTGGCAAGGTCGAAATCGGCCTGCTGGTTGGCGATCGCGTCTTCGGCGCGGCGCTTGGCTTCCTGCGCGGCGGCCTCGTCGATGTCGCGGGCGCGCTGCGCGGTATCGGACAGCACGGTGACCACGTGCGGCTGGATTTCGAGGATACCGCCGGAAACGTAGAACACGAGGTCCTCGGTGTCGTCGCCGCGGCGCACGCGCACGGTGCCGGGCACCATGCGCGTCAGCAGCGGCGCGTGGCGCGGGGCGATACCGAGTTCGCCTTCTTCCGCCGGCGCGAAGACCATTTCCGCGGTGTCGGAGTAGATCTGTTCTTCGGCGCTGACGATGTCGACGTGAAAAGTCATAGCCATGGCTTACAAGTTTTTCGCTTTTTCGACCGCTTCTTCAATAGTGCCGACCATGTAGAACGCCTGCTCCGGCAGCGCGTCATACTCCCCGTCGACGATGCCACGGAAGCCGCGGATCGTGTCCTTCAGCGCGACGTATTTGCCCGGCGAACCGGTGAACACTTCGGCGACG
>DASSOO010000371.1:0-7728 GCA_035700455.1 Gammaproteobacteria bacterium | reverse complement strand
TCGGCCTGCTCGAATGGTTTGTGCTCAACGACCACGACGGCGTCGACGCGGCAATCGCCGACATCCGCCGCCTCGGCGTGCGCCATCTGCGCATCGCCGTTTCCTGGGCCGATTATCTGACGCCCGACGGACCGGCCTGGTACGACTGGCTGCTGCCGCGGCTCGCGAAGGAAGCCGAATTGCTGCCGTGCTTCGTCTATACGCCGCCGTCGCACGGCGAGGCGCCGGCGACCAATGCACCGCCGCGCAACCCGAAGGAGTATGCCGATTTCATCGATCTGTGCATCGACCGCTACGGTCGCCATTTCGATACCGTCGAGCTGTGGAACGAACCCAACAACGTGCGCGAGTGGGATTACGAACGCGACCCACTGTGGAAGAAATTCGCGGCCACCGTCGGCGGCGCGGCCTATTGGGCCAGGCAGCGTGGCAAGCGCACAGTGCTCGGCGGCATGAGCCCGATCGATCCGAACTGGCTCAACACCATGTATCGGCGCGGCGTGCTCGAGCACATCGATGTCGTCGGTCTGCATGGATTTCCCGGCAGTTACGATCCGGAGGGGCGGCCTTGGCCAGAGCATATCCGTCGCATCCGCCGCCAACTGCGGCACTACAAATTACCGGCACACGTATGGATCACCGAGACCGGCTATCCGACCTGGCGGCACGACGAGTTCAAGCAGTTGCGGGAATTCGCCGAACTGCTGGCACTGCCGGTCGAGCGCATTTACTGGTACGGCCTGCGCGACCTGCCGGACGAGCGCGCCTCGGTTTCCGGCTTTCACGTTGACCCGCGCGACTATCATTTCGGCATCAAAACTGCGGCCGGCGGCGAGAAGCTGCTATTCCGGCGCTGGGCTGAGGCCGGTCTCGAAGGCGTGCGCGCAATGGCACGCTGGCCGGCCGGGGCGCGATCCGCAGCCGGCCCAACGACATTGATCACCGGCGGCGCCGGCTTCGTCGGTGTAAATCTTGCGGCACGTCTCGCTGCCGAAGGACGCCGCGTCCGTATCTTCGACAATCTGTCGCGGCCGGGTGTCGAACGGAATCTCGAATGGCTGCGCAAGCGCTTCGACGGCCCGATCGAATTCGTGCCGGGCGACGTACGTGATGCACTCGCGGTGGAGCGTGCAGTCGCAGGCTGCACGCAAATCTTCCACCTCGCCGCGCAGGTCGCAGTGACGACGAGCCTCGTCGCGCCGCGCGCCGATTTCGACGTCAACCTCGCCGGCACGCTGAACGTACTCGAAGCCGCGCGCCGCCAACCGCAGCCGCCGGGACTCGTGTTCACATCGACGAACAAGGTTTACGGCAGCCTCGCGGACGTCGAGCTGAAAAAAACGCCGACGCAATACCGGCCCTGCGATACGGCAATCCGCCAGCACGGCATCGGCGAGCGCCGGCCGCTCGACTTTCACAGTCCGTATGGCTGCTCGAAAGGCGGCGCGGATCAGTACGTGCTCGACTACGCGCGCTGCTTCGGTCTGCCCGCAGTCGTCTTCCGCATGAGCTGTATTTACGGGCCGCATCAGTTCGGCACCGAGGACCAGGGGTGGGTCGCGCATTTCCTGATCCGCGCATGCGAGGGCTTGCCGATCACGATCTACGGCGACGGCAGGCAGGTGCGCGACGTGCTCTACGTCGACGACCTCGTGTGCGCGTTCATGCGAGCGGAAGAGCAAATCGCCGCGCTCGCCGGCCGGGCATTCAACATTGGCGGTGGACCGGAGAACGCCGTCAGCCTGCTCGAGCTGATCGACCAGATCGAAACGCTCAATGAAACGCGCCCGGCGCTCGAATTCTCGGGCTGGCGCACCGGCGACCAGCCCTGGTACGTATCCGACGCGCGCAAGTTCCGCGCGGCGACCGGCTGGCGCCCGCGCGTCGACGTACAAACCGGCATCGAGCGCCTGCACGCATGGCTGCAAGGCGACCGGCCGCGAGCGCGGCCCCGACCGGCGGTACAGAGGGCAGCCGTGCCGTGATTCCGAAACGCGTTCTGATGACAGCCGACACCATCGGCGGCATCTGGCACTATGCACTGGAACTTGCGCGCGGGCTCTCCGAGCACGGTGTCGAGGTCACGCTGGCGACGTTCGGCGGTCGGCTGAATCCGTCGCAACAGCGTGCGGCGCAGCAAATCACCGGCCTCACGGTTCACGAAAGCGATTACCGCCTCGAGTGGATGCGCGAGCCGTGGGACGATATCGCCCACGCCGGCGACTGGCTGCTCAAGCTTGCAGCCGATACACGGCCCGATATCGTGCATCTCAACAACTATTCGCACGGTGCACTGCGCTGGCCGGCGCCGGCGGTCGTGGTCGCACATTCCTGCGTCTATTCCTGGTTTCGCGCGGTACATGGCGCGCTGCCGGACCCGAGCTGGCAACGCTATCGAAGCGCGGTCGGTGCCGGGATTGCCGGCGCCGATCTGGTGGTTGCACCGACCGCCGCCATGCTTGCGATGGTGGCGGAGTTTTACGGTCCGCTGCGCGACACAATGGTCATCGCCAACGGCCGGCGCAGCGTCGAATTCCACCCGCGCACCAAGCGCCCGCGCATTCTCGCCGCGGGCAGGCTGTGGGACGAGGGCAAGAACGTCCTGCCGCTCGCACGCATCGCGCCGCAACTCGCCTGGCCGGTGCGCCTGATCGGCGACGACCGGCGCCCCGACGGCCGGCGCATGAATTTCCCGAACGTCGAATGGCGCGGGCCGTCGGACGGCGGGCGGCTCGCACGCGAGTATGCGACCGCGTCGATTTATGCGCTGCCGGCACGCTACGAACCGTTCGGCCTGAGTATCCTCGAAGCCGCGCTCGCCGGCTGCGCGCTGGTCCTCGGCGACATCGCCAGCCTGCGCGAAGTCTGGGGCAAGGCGGCGCTGTACGTGAAGCCGGACGACGAGCGTGCACTGCTCAACACACTGAACAACCTCATTCAAAATCCCATCGAACGCCAGTCGTGGGGCGTGCGCGCGCGCCGGCGCGCACGCCGTTACAGCGCGGCACGCATGACCGCAGGCTATCTCGGTGCATATTCACGCCTGCTTGAACCGCACGCATTGCATGGAGCAGCGGGCTGATGCGCATCGTGCTGTTCTATCACTCGCTGGTGTCGGACTGGAACCACGGCAATGCGCATTTCCTGCGCGGCATCGCGAGCGAACTCATCGAGCGCGGCCACGAGCTGCGCATTTACGAGCCGGTCGCCGGGTGGAGCCTGACGAACCTGTGCAGCGAACAGGGCGCCCAGGCGATCGATGCGTTTCGCCAACGTTACCCGCAGCTTGCAAGTCGCTTTTACCGTCCCGGCCGTATAAATCTCGACCGCGCACTCGCGGGTGCGGACCTGGTGCTGGTGCATGAGTGGAACGACCCGGAATTAATCGCGGCCATCGGCGCGCACCACACGCATCATCACTACGTACTGCTGTTCCACGACACGCACCACCGTTCGGTGTCCGCGAGACCGAGCCTCGCACGCTGCGATCTCGGCGGCTACGACGGCGTACTCGCGTTCGGCGATGCGATCCGCGAACGCTATCTTGCAGCAGGCTGGGCCCGGCGCGCGTGGACGTGGCACGAAGCGGCCGACGTACGGGTATTCCAACCCCAATTGATGCCGACGCGTGAAGGTGACCTCGTCTGGATCGGCAACTGGGGCGACAACGAGCGCGATCGCGAACTCGGCGAATACCTGCTTCGGCCGGTTGCCGCGCTGCGCCTGCAGGCGGCGGTTTACGGCGTGCGCTATCCGTACGCCGCGCGCCGCAAACTCGCCGCGGCCGGTATCGATTACCGCGGGTGGCTGGCTAACTTCAATGCGCCGGGCGTCTACGCGCGGCATCGCGTCACCGTTCACGTGCCGCGCCGACCCTACGTCAAAATGCTGCCGGGTATCCCGACCATCCGCGTATTCGAAGCGCTCGCCTGCGGCATTCCGCTCGTCTGCGCGCCGTGGAACGACACGGAGCACCTGTTCACGCCGGGCGACGATTACCTGGTTGCCAGGAACGGCAATGAAATGCAGCGGCACTTGCGCGCGGTACTCAACGACGATGCGCTTGCCGCCGCGCTCGCCGCCAACGGACGCCGCACCGTTCTCGCCCGGCACACTTGCGCACACCGCGTCGACCAACTGCTCGCGTTGCACGCATCGCTGAGCGCACCGCGCGCCGAGGTGCGGCTGGCATGAACATCGCGTTTTTCGGATCCAGCCTGGTCTCCGCGTGGTGGAACGGTGCCGCGACTTACTACCGCGGCATCATTCGCGCACTGGCTGAGCGCGGTCATTGCGTCACGTTCTACGAACCCGATATCTTCAACCGCCAGCAGCATCGCGACATCGACGATCCGGACTGGGCGCGCGTCGTCGTCTACCCGCCGGAGGACGCGGCGGTGCATGCGGCGCTGAAGGAAGCCGCGAGCGCCGACGTCATCATCAAGGCCAGCGGCGTCGGCGCGTTCGACGACTTGCTCGAGCGCGAGGTCCCGGTCCTGAAGCGGCCGTCGAACCGCGTCGTATTCTGGGATGTCGATGCACCGGCGACGCTCGAACGCGTAAACGCCGCGCCGGCCGATCCGTTCCGCACGCAGGTGCCGGCGTATGATCTGGTGCTCACCTACGGTGGCGGTCCGCCGGTCGTCGCCGGCTACGAAAAACTCGGCGCGCGCCGCTGCGTGCCGATCTACAACGCACTCGACGAAACCACTCATTTCCCGGTCGAGCACGATAGGCGCTTCACTGCCGAACTGGCATTCGTCGGCAACCGTCTGCCCGATCGCGAGGCGCGCGTCGAGGAATTCTTTTTCAAGGCTGCCGAGCATTGCCCGCGGCACCGCTTCCTGCTCGGCGGCAACGGCTGGGACCCGCATGCGGCGCCGCCGAACGTGCGCGTGCTCGGCCACGTCTACACCTGCGACCACAACGCGCTCAACGCAACCGCACTCGCGGTGCTCAACATCAGCCGCTCGAGCATGGCGCGCTTCGGCTATTCGCCGGCAACGCGCGTCTTCGAAGCCGCCGGCGCCGGCGCCTGCCTCATCACCGACGCCTGGCCGGGCATCGACCATTTCTTCACGCCCGGCGAGGAAATCCTGGTCGCCGAAAACGGCGTCGAAGTCGGTGCCCTGCTGCAAAGCCTGAACCCGGTGCAAGCGCGCCGCATCGGCCGCGCCGCCCTCGCTCGCGTCCGCGCCAGGCACACCTATGCCCAGCGCGCCGCCGAAGTCGACGCGATCCTGAACGAAGCAGCATGAGTCAGATCGACCCGACGTTGTTCTTCTCACGCTTAGCTGGCCACGACGGCCGGCTCTTGGGGCGCCTGTGGAGTGAGCCGAATTTCAGAGGCCTGAAAATGGGGCGAGGCGGATCATGGCGAAGCACTGCTTCGCCCCGCGGAGCGGTCGCACAGGATGTGCGGGCTGGCAGGCGCTCCATGGAGTGCTGCTTGCGTCAACCTTTACCTCGCACCAGTTCTCGCCCGGCCCATTTTCAGGGCTTTGAAATTCGGGCAGTCCCGGCACACGAAGGTGCCGGGGCCGAACGGTGTCAGGCGCTGGTTTCTTTGTCCACTTTCTTTCCAAGGAAAGTGAGTCGGCCGCCGGGACGATTCCCCGGCAAGTCGATCACCCAGCCGCCGCAGGCGGCACAAAAATGAACATCGTCATCCTGGGCCTGTCAATCACCTCCTCCTGGGGCAACGGCCACGCGACGACTTACCGCGGTCTGGTGCGCGAACTCGCCAACCAGGGACACGAGGTGCTGTTCCTCGAACGCGACCAGCCCTGGTATGCCGCCGCGCGCGACCTGCCGAACCCGCCGTTCGGCAAAACGCAGCTATACGATTCGCTCGCCGAGCTCGATCGGGATCACGCCGAGGCGGTACGCACGGCCGATGCGGTTATCGTCGGCTCATATGTGCCCGAAGGCATCGCCGTCGGCCGATGGGTACTTGATGCCGCCCGCGGCCTGGTCGCGTTCTACGACATCGACACGCCGGTGACGCTTGCGGCACTCGAAGCCGGCAAATGTGTCTACCTCGACGCCGAGCTTGTGCCGCGCTACGACCTGTACCTGTCGTTTACCGGCGGCCCGATCCTGGAGCGGCTGCAGAGCGAGTTCGGCGCGAGGCGCACACGGCCGCTGTATTGCGCGGTCGACCCGGACACTTATTTTCCGGAACCGGAGCCGCAGCGCTGGGCCACCGGCTATCTCGGCACCTACAGCGCCGACCGCCAGCCACATCTTCAAAGCTTGCTGCTGGAAGCGGCACGGCAACGTCCGGACAGCCGCTTTGTCGTCGCCGGTGCGCAATATCCTTCACAAATCGAATGGCCGGAGAACGTCGAGCACATAGAACACATTGCGCCGGCCGGACATCGCGGGTTCTACAATGCGCAACGCTACACGTTGAACCTAACGCGCGCGGCCATGACCGCCGCTGGCTACTCGCCCAGTGTGCGGCTGTTCGAGGCGGCCGCGTGCGGCGTGCCGGTGATCTCCGACTGGTGGAACGGCCTCGATACCTTCTTTGCACCCGGCCGCGAAATCCTGATCGCCGACGACACCGTGCAGGTGCTCCACTATCTCGATCAGCTGGATGCGGAACAGGCAAAAACGATCGGCCATCGCGCGCGTACGCGGGTCCTCAGCGAGCATACGGCAGCGCATCGAGCGCGGGAGCTGACCGCCTGTCTTGAATCTATCCACCGCCGCCGCGCAACGAGACGGTTCGCTTAGTGACAGGCAGGTTAAACACGCTGCAGTCGCGCGGTAATCCGAAGCCCGGCCCGGTCGCGGCGCAAGTGCGCCGGCTCGCACCCTGGTTCCACAACCTGCACCTCCCGGATGGCACGCAGACAGCGCCGGATCATCCGCTCGGCGATTTTCCGGGTTTCAAATGGCGCAAGATCGCGCCGCATCTGCCCGAAGACCTCACCGGCTGGCGTGCGCTCGACATCGGCTGCAATGCCGGCTTCTACAGTTTCGAGCTTGCTCGCCGCGGCGCGGAGGTTCTTGCGATCGACCGCGACCCGCATTACCTGCGCCAGGCACGCTGGGCCTGCGCACGCTTTGGCCTGGACAACCGGGTGCGCTTTCGCCGCCTGGGCGTCTATGAGCTGAACCGCCTGCGCGAGCGTTTTGATATCGTGCTGTTCCTCGGCGTTTTCTACCACCTGCGCTACCCGCTGCTGGCGCTAGATCTGGTCGCCGCCCGGACACGCCGGCTGCTGTTGTTCCAGAGCCTGATGCTGCCGGGCGATGCCGTCGCCACCGACGTGCGCGGCAAAGGTTATCTCGAAATCGAAGCGCTGACAGTCGCGGAATGGCCGCGCATGGCCTTCGTCGAACACGACTTCGCCGGCGACGCCAGCAACTGGTGGATTCCCAACCGCGCAGCCTGCGAGGCGTTGTTGCGCACGGCAGGCTTCGACATCAATGCGTGCACGAGCGACGATACGTACGTCTGTTCGGTAGGCACGCCTCCAACGAACGCCGACACCGCGCGCCGCGCCGCACTGCACGGCGTCGCTCCGCCGCGACCGGTATAATCGCCGTTCAATCCATCCACTCCCCAGGAGCCGCCATGCGACCCAGCGCGCGCGCTGCCGACGAACTGCGCCCGATCCGCCTGACCCGCCGCTACACCGAGCACGCCGAAGGCTCCGTGCTCTCCGAATTCGGCGCCACCCGCGTACTCTGCACCGCCAGCATCCAGGAGCGCGT